>JBATOB010000501.1:0-5652 GCA_049290655.1 Chromatiaceae bacterium
GGGCAAGGCCGGGCGACCCGGGGGCGAGTAGCGGGCGTCCCGTCGGGGGATAGGGGGCACGGGGGCTTGGGAAACTCCCGCCGCCATTAGCATCGTCTGGCTTCGTCATCGATGGCGGGCCTGTTGAAAATCTGAAGGAAAGGCCTTGTCACAAGTCTCGGGGATACTATACGTGGTGGCCACGCCCATGGGCAATCTGGCGGACATCAGCCAGCGCGCCCTCGATGTCCTGGCCCGGGTTGCCCTCATCGCCGCCGAGGATACCCGTCACACCGTGGGCCTGCTGAGCCATTATGGCCTACGCACGCCGCTGACCGCCTGTCACGAGCACAACGAGGAGAAGCTGGTCCCGCGCCTGCTGGAGCGTTTGGCCGCCGGGGAGGACCTGGCCCTGGTGTCGGATGCGGGCACGCCCCTGATCAGCGATCCTGGCTATCCCCTGGTCGCCGCCGCCCGGGCCGCCGGTCTGCGAGTCGTGCCCATCCCCGGCCCCAACGCCGCCATCTGCGCCCTTTCCGCCGCGGGCCTGCCCAGTGATCGCTTCGTCTTTCTGGGCTTCCCACCCCGGACCCACGCCAAGCGTCGGGAGTGGTTCGTCACCCTGGCCCAGGAACCCGGCACCCTCATCTTCTACGAGGCGGGCAATCGGGTCCTGGCGACCCTGGCCGACCTGGCCTCGAGCCTGGGGCCCGACCGCCGCGCCGTGGTGGCGCGGGAACTCACCAAGCGCTTCGAGACCTTCCTGGACGGTACCCTGGCGGGCCTGGTCCCGCGCATACAGGAGGACCCGGATCAGCAAAAGGGGGAATTCGTCCTGCTGGTGGAGGGCTGCCGGGACCGAGATGCAACCGCGGCGGAAGGCGAGCGGGTGCTGCGCATCCTGGCCCGGGAACTGCCCCTCAAACAAGCCGCCGCCCTCGCCGCCGAGATCAGCGGCGACAAGAAGAACCGGCTTTACACCCTAGGGCTGGCCTGGCGGACCTGATTCACCCCAGATGCGCGTCCTCCCATTCCCCGTGTTCGGGGCCCTGGAGGTGGGGTTCGACCTCCTGGCCGGCGAAGGTTTCGTCGAGCACCTCGATGAAGCGTTTGGCCTGGGGTGAGAGGAATTTGCCACGGCGCAGGACGATACCGTAGCTGCGTTTGGGGAAGTATTGCTCCATGGGGATGGTGGCGAGGCGTTCCTGGCCGGTGAGACAGACATCGGTGACGATAGAGATGCCCAGCCCCAGTTCGACGTACTTTTTAATGACTTCCCAGCCGCCGGCCTCCAAGGCAACCTTGTAATTCAGGTTGTGCTGACGGAAGACCAGGTCGACCGTCCGCCAGGTGCTGAGGTGACTGGGCGGCAAGATGAGCCCGAAGGGGGCTAGGTCCTCCAGGGTCACGCCGGCCTTGGCCGCCAGCGGGTGGTCCAGGGGGGTGATGAGCTTGGGCCGGTAGGTGACGAAGGGCCGGTAGGTGATGTCGTCCGGGACCTCGATCATGGAGCCCACGGCCACGTCCGCCTCGTCGGCCCGCACCATGGCCAGGCCATCGCGGCCCGTGACATTGTGCAGCTTGATCTCGATACCCGGATGGATGGCGGTGAAGCGCCGTACCGGCTCCGGCAGGATATAGAGGATGGTCGATTCACCGGCCGCCACCTCCAGGGAGCCCTGATCTACCCGGCCGCACTGACTAAAGAAGGTTTCATGGAGCTTGTCCATGCCCTCGACCAGGGGCTGGGCCAGACCGTAAAGCAGATCACCCGCCGGGGTGAGCTTGATCTTGGGGCCGCGGCGCTCGAAGAGGAGGGTGTCGAATTCCCGCTCCAGGGCCTGGATCTGCAGGGAGACGGTGGGCTGACTCAGAAAGATCTGGTCGGCGGCGGTGCTGACGCTGCCCGAGCGCGCGGCGTGACAGAAGGCACGCAGTTGCTTGAGCCGGTTTTGTTTGTAATGGAGTTGGGTGGCGGAGGCCATGGGTCCGGGTCGCTCCCTGGTGGTGATGCCATGGCCCGGCGCTAGGCCATGGATTAGGCGGAATTAGTGTGCCATCGCGACATTTCAATGCTCGGGCCGCCAGCCTCAGGGCCTGTCCATCTCCGTCAGGATATTCATGGCTACCCCGCGCTGGGATTCGTCGCCGTCGGCGAGGACGCGATAGAGGAGTTGGCGGGCGCCAGCCTCGTTTTCCAGGTCACGCAGTTCCGTGACCCGCTCCAGCAAGGCATCGATGGAGTCGATATCCTCGTCCAGCTCCGATTCGGCCGCCTCGATGGCGTCGAGTTCTGCCTCCATTTCCTCCGGCGTCAGGGGGACGAAGCGCTCGCGGTCGAAGGGATCGCCGCCGTCGATCTCACGGCCGACCATGATCTCGTGTGCCTGGGTTGCCGGCGCGGGGCTGGCGCCGCCCGGATCGCCGCTGGTGCCCGCCCCCGGACCCGTCGCTGGGCCGGCGCTGCCCGCTGCTCCCGCCCCCGACGCACCGGTACCCCGAGGCCCCCCGGTCGGTTCTGGCTCCTCCTCCGTGTCCCGCTTCTTGAAGAAGCGCGAGAAGAAGATGCCTGCCTCGTACAGCATCCACATGGGCACCGCGAGCAGGGTCTGGGAGATAACGTCTGGCGGAGTCAGCAGCATACCAACGATAAAGCAGCCGACGATGACATAAGGCCGTTTGTCGGCCAGGCTCTCCGCCGTGGTCATCCCCAAGGCCACCAGCAAGATGGTCGCGATAGGGATCTGGAAGGAGACCCCGAAGGCAAAAAAGAGCTTGAGGACAAAGTCCAGGTAGTAGGTGATGTCCGGCATCTGGGCTACGCCTTCGGGGGTCGTGGCCGTGAAGAAGGCGAAGATCAGCGGGAAGACGAGGTAATAGGCGAAGGCCATGCCCAGGTAGAAAAGACAGATGCTGGATGCCAGCAAGGGCATGGCAAAACGCTTTTCATGCTGATAAAGGCCCGGCGCCACGAATCCCCAGAGTTGAAAAAGCAGATAGGGCATGGCCACGAAGACCGCCGATACCAGCGCTAGCTTGAAGGGCGTCATGAAGGGCGAGGCCACCTGGGTGGCGATCATGGTCGAGCCCTCGGGCAACTGGGCGCGGATGGGCTCGGCGATGAAGGTGTAGATTTCGTTGGCGAAAGGGAACAGAACCACCAGGGCGATGCCGATCGCCATCACCATGTGCAACAGCCGGTCGCGAAGCTCCACGAGGTGCGACATGAAGGGCTGTTCCGGGCCCGGGTCTTCATGGTAGGCCGGCGCTGTCATCGCGGTCGTTACATCCGAATGAGTGTTAGTCGGAAAGGCAAGGCCGGGTAGGCGGGCGTCGGCATCGGACGCGGCGCCGGGGCTAAGCCGTCGGGAGGGAGCAACCACCGGGGCGATTCAGACCCCCCTGGGATGAGGCTGGTGCCTGGCCCTAGGTGGTGGAATCCGGCTTGCTGGGGCCCGGTGGGTCCTGGGGCGAGGAGGGCGCGGGGGCCGACGGCTTGCTTCTGGGCATCTCGATGAGGGTCTCCAGCGGGTTTTCGCGTGCCTGCTTGGCCAGGATCTCCTTGAGCTCCTCCGCCTTGAGTTCGCTGTCGATCTCCGCCTTCACCGTCGCGAGTGTCCGTCGCGCCCGCCCCACCCAGAGGCCGGCGGTGCGCGCCAGCTTGGGCAGGCGCTCCGGCCCCACCACCAGCAGGGCGACCACTCCCACTACCACCAATTCCAGAAAGCCGATGTCAAACATGACCCCGCCCCGGCTCCAGTGCTAATTCAGGATTCAGACCTTGTCCCTGCCTTCGGCCTTGGCCGCCGGGTCCGGCGTGGCCGTCCGCGTGGGGGTGGGGGGCTCCTCCAGTCGTTTGGCCTCCTCCGCTTCCTTGTCAGGATCGCTCATGGCGGACCTGAAGCCCTTGATCGCGTTACCCAAATCCGAACCTATGCCCTTGAGACGCTTGGTCCCAAAAAGCAGCAGCACGATCACCAGAATGATGAGAAGCTGCCAGATGCTGATGCCACCCAAGCCCATGATGTCCTCCACTGCCGTCCCGAGAGACGGACGTTACTCGCTATCCCGAACCGGCCAGCCTCGGGCAATGGCGCCCCAGTCCTTAACCGGCCGCGCCCGCCACCGGGCCGGCGCGCAAAGTGGAGGTGATCTTACCGCAAGAGCGGGGCGGGATGTAGGGATTAAGACTCAATCCTTCCCAAATCCACCAAAACAGGCCGCGATGATGGTCCGGATCTCTCCTTCCTTACGCTCGATGTCCGCCACCAGCGCGAATTGAATTCGCGCCTTGGCGAGATTCTGGCCGGGTGCGGAGACGCGAAACCAGCGGTCGCCTTGCAGATGGTCGGTCAGAAACCGCAGCCCCAGCTCGAAGGGAATCAGCCGGATGGCGGCAAAGAGGAACGCCACCTCCGCCGGGCCCAGCAGGCCTTGGGTCTGGTCCGCATAGGCCCGCAGCAGGGGGCGGCAAACGTCAAGGTCAAAGGCCACGTGGGACTCGCTGGCGGTCTCACCGCGCCGGTTACAGCAGGAGCGCAGGCAATCGCCGATATCGTGCAGTGTCAAACCCGGCTGCACCGTATCTAGATCGATCAAGGCCAGGGCCCGCCGGCCCTCGGCATCGAACAGTAGGTTGTCCAGCTTGGGATCGCCGTGGACTAGCCGCTCCGGGATCAGGCCCGCTGCTCGCGCCTTCTCCAGCACGGCCACGCCCGTCCGCCGCACCGCCACGAAGGCCAACGCCTCGTCGAGCCCCAGTTGGGGTGCCGCGACTGCCTCCCGTGACGCCCGGTCGAAGGGCTCCAGATAGCCCGGCGTCACATGGAAGCCTGGCAAGGTCACCTTCAGGCTTGCGGGGTCGAGGTCCGCCACCGCCCGATGAAAGGCCCCCAGCAGGCGCCCCACCTCCGCCGCTTGGGGGTCGCCCTCGATCCGCTCCAGGGGCTGGCCCGGGATGAAAGTCATCAGGCGCCAGACCGCGCCCTCCTCGTCCCGCGTCCAGGTCGCGCCTTCCGTCGTGTGCGCCAGCTCTGGCCAGGTCAGATCCACAACTCCCTGGCGGGCCAAATGCGCCGCGAGGCGGGACAGGTTAGCCATGATCCCCTCGGGGTCCGGAAAGACCTGACCATTGATGCGTTGCAATACCCACCGGTCGGCCCCGGCGGTCACCCGAAAACTATCATTGATCAGACCCCGCCCCAGAGGCTCGATAGCCAGGGGAGCGCTGGCAATGGCAAAGCGTTGGGCGATTCTCTCGGCAGTCTGGCGAAGTTCTATCGTCTTCATGATGCTACTCTGCCAGCCAGCGGCCTTCTTGTCACCCTCCCGCCGACCGCGTTTGGTTCCAGAGCCAAGGACGGGAAGATGCCAGAGCTATTCAGCAAGCCGCCGCCAGCGCGGGGGCTGGTCGAT
The DNA here is from genome assembly GCA_049290655.1 of Chromatiaceae bacterium. Taxonomy (GTDB): domain Bacteria; phylum Pseudomonadota; class Gammaproteobacteria; order Chromatiales; family Chromatiaceae; genus M0108. The sequence goes on from JBATOB010000501.1 coordinate 5,395, forward strand.
CAGATCTCTGGCCACCATCCCCGCCGGGAGGCTATCTTCGAGGCCGCCTAGGCCGGATATCCGGCCTGCGGTCGGGAACTAGGGCGACCCTTTCTTGCTAAGTGCCGAGCCCCGTGTGATTATATACCGATACGGAGTTACCCGTTATTCTTAGCCAGGGAGGTGCTGCGCCTCTTGCGAGCGGAGGCGCGCCCGACGTCGCAACGAGCCACCCGGAGACCGGCCAGCGATGAATCTGAACCTGCATAAGAACGCGCG
>JBATOB010000502.1:0-3638 GCA_049290655.1 Chromatiaceae bacterium
TATATACATAACGTATTGGCATCAACGAATAGTTTTTTTGCGGCTTAACGTTTGAGCTAACCGGGCCAGTGCGGTATGTGGCTAAAGGCCCAGAATGAAATGGCGGGCCTTTAGCCGCATGCCGCAATGGGTCCGGTTGAGCGAATGGTTAGGCATCGCTTCTGATGCTCACCTCCGACACCAAACTACTGCGCTGTCGTTCCTGGCGATGGCTCCATGATCCAATGAGTCGTCCGCTGGGCAATGATCTTCATACGTCCAAGCTTGACGTCCGGCGGGTCGCCCTTATCCCAGAGTCCTAGTGAAATTGTATTCGCCCGCCAAGTTCGACTGCCTGGGAAATGCGCCAGCATCATTAGCGACACCGACGTTCGATCAGCACTGCTCTGAGGCGCCAGCCGCACCACTGCGTGGTCCATGAGCGTGTTCGCATGCAGGACAAGAGACACCGTTTGATGGGTGGCCGCTTCGTTATCGACGCCGATCTTCGCGTGCACCACCCACAGGCCATCCGGCACCTTGACGCTGGCTTTGACGTCGACTACCGGCTTGGCAGGCGTTCCGAGTGCTCCCGCATTCGGAGACACCATCTCGTCCTTCCAGACTCCATACACTTCATCAGACATTGCAGTCTCCTCATCAGTTCGGTATCGCTATCGCTCTTTACCTCTGGCCACGCATGACTCATGCAATCTGGTGATGGTACTTAAAGGCGTCTGCCAGAATCTCCAACATTGCACGAGCCACCTCAAGCTCAATGAACATGCGAGTGGTCGTCATACTGTCTTTGGGCACGGATGGTCTCCTTCAGCCGGTGGCAGTGAGCAGTCGGTGTTTTGTGATGCCTAACGTTACGCCTAGCCGGCCCAAAACCACGCCGGCACGGACTTGGAGTTTAGCATCGATCTCATGGCGTGGTTTTGGGTCGGCGCTGAGGCGGTTGTTACGCGATTTCTTGTTGGGTCAGCCAGCGGAGGAAAAAGGAAAGACCCTATTCTTCTTGACCCTGTTCTTCTGCTCGTATCTCATCCCAACCTACACGCTACCAATTGCTGCGCGCCCACGCAATCAGCGACGACAGCGCGCTGCCGCCCGCCGCCACGTTTTGCTTCGGCTCGCCGAAGTTATCTTCGCCACCGGAGTGCGTGCCGATCACATAGGGCTTGCCGCTCCACCAACCAAACACCGGCCCTCCGCTGTTGCCGCTGTTGGTGTCCGCTTTGTATTCCAGCTCCACCCCAGCGCCATCATTGTCATCGTCGGTAATCGGGAACCAGTAGTTCGCGGACGGCCGCTGGGCGTTAGCCACGTCGCCAGGGTAACCGGCCAGCGTCCAGTAATCGCCGTCTTCCCAATCGTCGTTGTAGGTCTTGTAGCCGAAGTACCCAAGCCAGTCGCCCAGCGGCTGCGAGAGCCGCATGACGGCCATGTCATCGCCCTGATCGTGATCGTCATACCCGCGGGCCGAGGTGACCCACGAGGCGGCATTGGCTCCATAGACCGACGCGCCGTCATAATACGCAGGAACGAACAGCGCCTTCCAATTTGACCCACTGCTCCACGGCACCATATGGCTTGCGGTGAGGATGGCATTGCGGCTCACCAACGCGGCGGAGCCCGACTTCGCCCAACTCGGTGCGGAGGCGTTGGTCCACACAAAAATGCGACCGACGATTCGCCACGGATATGCGCTTGGGTAATAAACTTGGCGGCCGTCCGGAGGGAAGACGTATTCAGGATGAACGCGCGCGCCATTGCGGCGGCGCAGAATCGGTCGAGACGGCATTGCGGCCGCGCGCGGTGCAAACGACACGCCACTCCATTTTGGAAGGAAGGGCTCTGAGTCCTTCGGGGTTATGCGGGAGGCTTTCGGCACGGCGATAGCCTCCAGCGATGTCCCCACATGTCCAAATACTGCGCCTGGGTATTCAGATGTTAGTGCGCCGCTGTGTTCGGGCAGCTGCGCGAGCGAAAGGGCATTTCCCTTTTGCGCTCCAGCAGTCGGTAATCGGTCGATAACAAACAGGTTACGAGCTGCGTTGAGTTCGACGGGCGGTTTGTCGCGGTCGGGGATGTCTGCGCTAGTTAATAAGGATGTCGCCCAGCGTTGGACGTTCTGTCGAAGCAGGTGATTTTTCGGTTGCCATGGCTTTTCGTCCTCTTACGTGCTCGTGGAAGGAACCAGTAAGGTGACCGTGTCCACGAATTCACGGTCGCCTAACGACAAGGATCAGCCGCGGCCGGTGAGGAGCGAAGCGACGAGCCGGACGTCGGCTGGATCCGCTTGTTAGACCGCAGCCCACTCATACTTACGATTGCACTCCCTTGCCCAGCTTGCCGGATGTGTTGAGCGAACCACTGGCACCTGCGGCGACCATTCACAGATGGCTGCGTATACGAGTTGCCTGAGGTCGGTAGCAAGGTCACCCTCCCGTTTTTCCCCCTTGGTGCAGGCGCAAAGTATGATATCCCCGGGTCGAGTTATCATCCGCATTCTACTTTTGAAGTCATCCCGCCCGCACTTATTCCAGACAGCAGTGAACACACGGTTGCGATGATGCACCGGCTTCATGCCAAGCGAACACTGTAACTGCACTGCGTTAACCAGGATAACCGGTCGATCGTCAACTGCGCCTGCTCCAAGAACGTCCTTTAGGTACCTTGAAAGGAGTCGCCCCGTCGGGCCACGCGCTGGGCCCGGCTCTCCTTGAAACTCGTCTATGTGCGGTGACTCGAGTACGACTATAACGCCCGCGCGGTCGGGCCGACTGCCTGCTCCAATGCGCGTTAGGATTTCACGATTTGCGGAAAGCTCATCAACGGTACCAATGTACTGATCTGGGCAACGGGCGTCCCGAAGCGATAAGGGCTTCTGGATTCCAAGAGACTCGACGATTGCGACGAGGTTCATGCTGCGGTCTAACAATGAATTGTATGGATCCGCCTATCTCCCCCTCAAGGATGATAGCCCGCCAGCCAGATCATTCTACCACTCTTCAGGTAGGGTGATTGGCGCTAATGTTCAGCATAGCTGAGTTTCGACGCTAATCACCTCAGGTGGTACTTGCTGATTAAACCGCGGTTCACTTCACTTGACAAGAATAATATGAGCTTATAGGCTTCCTTGCTGTAACTCATTCAATAATCACTGGATAGACAGCGGCGCGAGATCCTGACATGCTGGCAATTCCCCCCGATCTGGCCCGGCTCTACAAAACTCTGTTGGCGCGGAAGGACGTGCCGTCGGAGCAGCACCCGTACTACCACAAGTGGCTTCGTTACTATTTGGATTTTTGCCATAAATATGCCTTGGAACCGACGGAACCGCGAAGTTTTCCGCCCTTTGACGAGAAACTGCGAACCAGGAACCAGTCCGACCTCCAGCGGCAACAGGCGCGTCACGCGGTAGCCATCTACCACAAAGCGATCATTCCCCTGATCAGTCCGGCATTGCAGCTCCCCGCGAGCTTACCAACCAACGCTCGCCCTCCGCGCGCGCTCCAAGATGGGTTCACCGCACCTCGCTCCACCCGGCCACTAGCAGGACAGGGCATGCCCAGCCCTTCGCAATCGCTGCCCGCACGTAACTGTTCAGGTACCCTTCAGCTTGCCCTGTTTGACCTCAACGATGAGGTAGG
>JBATOB010000503.1:0-2177 GCA_049290655.1 Chromatiaceae bacterium
TCCGAAATCATCCAGTCCACCCGGGTGATGCCTTGAATGTCCCCGCCCCGGCACTGGTTGGGTCAGACTGTAGGGAAGGAGGTTTTCGGAGGGGATTCACAGTTTAGTACGTTAGTGTCCTCATGCAACCTAGAACACGTTGAACTAATCCGCTTCGCGGGGCCTGTCCGCTACCAACTCATAGCGCCATCGGAAAGCGAATAAAGCGGCGCTAACCCTCCGCACTCGGCGGTTTTCTCTCCGCTAAGACGTTCCCGCCATCGTCCACACTCGAAGCGACCCCATCCGGGTCGTTGATCGAGGATCGGACGATGACACCCCTGCGTCAACGCCTGATCGCCGCCATGCAGATGCGCGGCTTCTCCCCCCGCACCCACGAAAGCCACCTCGATGCGGTCCGGGATCTCGCCAAATACACCCGGCGCTCCCCGGACACCCTGGAGCACGCCGATCTCAAGCGCTACTTCGAGCACCTGGTACGCGAGCGCCAGCTCGCCCCGGCCAGCGTGCGCCTGTACTACAACGGCATCCGCTTCCTCTACCTGAACGTGCTCGCCTGGCCGGCGGTCGACCTGGAGGTCGACCAGCCCAAGCGCCCCCAGCGCATCCCGGAGCTGCTCGGCCGTAGCGAAGTCGCGGCCATCCTGAGCGCCTGCGACGATCCCCGCTACCGCACCATGCTCGCCGTCTGCTACGGCTGCGGACTGCGCTTGAGCGAGGTCCTGGGCCTGCGGGTCAAAGACATCGACGGCGAGCGCAAGCTCCTGCGCATCGCGCAAGGTAAAGGCGCCAAAGACCGCTTAGTGCCGCTCTCTCCGACCCTGCTGGAGGGGTTGCGCGCCTATTGGCGCCGCTACCGTCCGCACGACTGGCTGTTCGCCGGACGCACGGGCGCACCGCGCTCGGCAACCGGTTTGCAAAAGGCCTTTACCTGCGCCAAGCGCCAAGCCGGGGTGACCAAGGACGGCGGTATACACTCTCTGCGTCATGCCTATGCCACCCACCCATTGGCCGCGGGGCTGCCGATCGAACGCCTGCAACGGCTCATGGGCCACACCAGTATCCAGACCACCCTGCGCTATTTCCATTGGCTGCCGAGCGCCGGCGAAGGGGAAGGCGCGCTGGATCTGCTCGCCAACCTGGAGGTGGGCCATGGCTGAGACGCCATCCCTGCGCGCGGTTATTCATGCCTGTCTCGCGGACACCGCCTCGCACCGCAAGCTGAGCCCCCGCCAATGGCAGGTGTGCCGCCATATCCTCGATTGCCACACCCCGGCCTTGGGCGGTTTCGCCCTGGAATGCGACGGCTGCGGGGAGCGGGCTTTCCTCTACCATGCCTGCCGCGACCGCCATGGCCCGCGTTGCCAACGCCGCGCCTCCGAGGACTGGTGCGAGCGGCAACGGGCGGCGGTACTGCCGGTGACTTACCATCATTTGGTCTTTACCCTGCCGCATAACCTAGACGGCTGGGTCGAGGTCCATCCCGAGGCGGTTTACGGGCTGCTGTTCGAGACGGTGTGGGCGACCTTGAGCGCGTTCGGCGAAGACCCGAAACGCCTGGACGGGCAGATGGGGATGACGGCGGTCTTGCACACTTGGGGCCAGACCTTGGTGCGCCATGTCCATCTGCATTGCCTGGTGCCGGGCGGGGCGCTGTCGGGCGACGGCGCGGCCTGGCATCCGGCCAAAAGCACTTACCTGTTCCCAGTGCGGGCGCTGTCGCGGCATTTCCGCGGCGGATTCGTCAGCCGCTTGCGCCAAGCCTACCAGGACGGGCGGCTGCCGCGTATTCGCGACCGGGCGGAGGTCGACCGGGTACTCGATGCCCTGATGACGAGCGACGGGGTGGTCTATACCAAGCCGTGCCTGAACCGTGCCGAGACGGTGGTGGATTACCTTGGGCGCTATAACCATCGCATCGCGCTGGCCGACAGCCGCAGCCAATACTTCGACGGCGCATCGGCGCAGTTGAGCTATAAAGACTACCGCGACGGCGACCGGCGTCAGGTCATGACCCTGACCGGGGAGGAGCTGCTGCACCGCTTGCTCCTCCATGTCCTGCCCAAAGGCTTCATGCGGGTGCGCCACTTCGGGTTCCTGGCCAATCGCTGTCGGGCGCAACGCTTGGAGCAGATCCGTGCCGCGCTGGCCGCGCCCGGCGACGGCTATCCCTGCCC
>JBATOB010000504.1:0-15275 GCA_049290655.1 Chromatiaceae bacterium
GGGTGCCAGGGCCGCTACCGCCACCCAGGCCATGGAACCGATCCAGCCGGACAGACCCAGGCTCTCCACCCACATGGCCTCCACGGCCAACCCGATGGCGGTGCCCGACACCAGGGCGATGGCCGCGACGCCAAACCAGGCGGCCGTCGTAGCCCCGCTGGCGCGCTGGGCCGACGCGCCAGCGGCCAGGAAGATGAGGGTGACCAGCAGGGCGCCCAGCAGGGCCTGCCAGGGCCAGAAGGGATGGTTCGATACCGGTTGGCCCCAGGCGAATTTGGGCGCGCGCCCCTCGGCATCGAACAGGCCCCAGTAGCCGCCGACCGTGCCCTCGCGTTGGCGCTTCCAGGGCTGATCAAAGGCCTCGATCAGATTGACGCCGAACTTTTCCCGGTCGGCCAAGGCCATGACCTCGTGAAGAAAACGGGCCTGGTTGACCCGCGACGGCAGTGCCCCTTCCCGCATCCGTCCCGCGCTCGGCCAGCCGATCTCGCCGATGAAGACCTCCTTGTCGGGCATCAGGGCCGCGATTTTCTGGCGTGTCGCCTCCGCATGGGCTACCGCCCCAGCGACCGGGGTGGGGAAGTCTTCCCAGTAGGGTAGGAGGTGGATGGTGACGAAGTCCACGTCCTTGGCGAGATCGGGATGACGCAGCCAGAATTCCGGGACATCCGCATAGGTCACCGGCACTGGCACGGCGGCCTTGACCTCGCGGATGGTGGCCCCGAGGTCGGCGGGGGTCATTTCGCCGCGGAGCAGCACCTCATTGCCGACCACCACGGCGGACACGACCTCGGGATAGCGTCGCGCCAGGTCGATGGCGGTATCGATCTGCTTCCGATTGCGGTCCCGCTCCGGTGCGAGCCAGATGCCCAGCATCACCTTCAGTCCCGCTTGCTTGGCCAGCTCCGGTACGACATGGGTGCCATGATTGACGCCATAGGTGCGGATGCAACGGGTGCGCGTCGCCAGTTGGCCCAGGTCCGCCGCGATCCGGGCCGGCTCGATCTGGATGTCGCCGACGAGCGGACTCTCGTCGCCGCGGAAGGGTGCGTAGGAGAGGCAGGGCGTTCCGCTCGACTCGCCCGCTAGGGTTGGCATGGGTTCCGGACGGCCCAATCCCCACCAAAGAGCCGTGACCACCAGCAGAGACAGAGCGTAGAGACCAAGGGGAAGCTTCATCGGGAACCTGTGGCAAGATTGACGGATACGGAGGCTTCTGGACGCGAGGTCATAAAGGACAGCCTTGGCGTCGCATCAGAGGGATGGCGGATGCTTCCCGAGCCTCGGCCGCGCCATCAGGGCTTGGCGTCCTGGCCTTGAGGCGCGGGGCTGGCCGCCCTGGGCTGGAACCGGGGGCGATCCAGCCAGTAGGGGTCCGCCACGCCCTTGCGATAGGCCGTCAGGGACGCGGGGGAAGAGTTGACGCGCAGGTTGGCGTAGGTCCCTTCCTCGGTCTCCCAGCGCTCATGCCAGAAGACGGCGGCGCGGAAGAGGGGGTACAAGTCCTTGAGGGCGGGGAAGGCGGCACGGATAAATTCCGCCTTGTCCCCCGGGATAAACTCGCCCACCCCCCACTCGGCCAGAATCATGGGCTTGTCAGGATTGATCCCGTGCAACACCGGGTAGGCATCCTCCACGACATCATTGAAGGTGGGCGAGCCGTCGAAGCGGTTCAGCTTGCCGTAGGCGCTCAGTCCCAACCAATCCACGTAGGCGTCCCCGGGATAGTAGCTGGCCATGATATTCCAGGACGCCTTGGGCAGGGAGGCGTTGTTGGCGTGAAAACCCCAGAGAATGTTATCGACACCCCGGGCCCGAACGCGGTCGATGACATAGCGGTTGGCCTTTTTCACCAGCTCGGGGCCGGCGTAAAGGGTACGCCCCTCTTCCTCGCCGATAATCTCGCCGCCCCCGTAGAAGACCCCGGACCAGGGGAACCAGCTACCGTTGGCCTCCAGGCCCCAGGTGACAAGCAGGGGCTTACCGTGGGCCTTGGCCCCGTCGGCCCACTGGTCGATGTAGGCATCCCATTGGCCCGCGAGGATGCTGGGGACGTTGAAGCGGTCCGGACCACGGTTTTCCATATAGGGCCGATCCCAGGGTGACCAGAAGACCAACGGCACGGCGCCGTAGGCGGCAATGATATGGGTGGCCTTGGTGGGGAACTGCTGCTCGCCCCAGAAGCTGCCAAAGGCGACGATGGCAAGATGCTTGCCGGTCAGCTTCTCGAAGTCCATCAGGGCGTCATAGGTGACATCGCCCTCGCCCTCGCCGAAATCCACATAGGCGCCCGTGTAGGCCGCGTCCTTGGGCAGGACGAGATCCACCGGTCCCGTAGGCATGGCCGCAGCCGGGACCCGCTTATCCGCCGATTCACCACTCTGACCGCAGCCCGTCAGGACCGCCAACAGGGCCAGCATGCCCAGAAGCCTGGTCGGGGTCGATGCCAGCGCCCGCCAGCCTCGGGCAGGGCATGACGGTTGCGGCCTCATCTCCGCCCGCCTTCCGCCAGGCCCCGGGCGACCGAGGCCGTACGATCCAGTTTGCCCCAGCCGACCCAGACGCCCTTGAGGGCCTTTAGGATGGCCTTGGCGACGGCGTAATTAAAGACAGGCCGGTAGATGATCCGCATCGGCAGGATGAGCCAGACCTGGCGCAGGGGTTCGCGCTCGATCCAATAGGCCACCGCCGCCAGCAGCATGTCGGAGGCGATGAAGGTGAAAAAGTAAATATAGAGCAGCAGATTGGTCGGGTTGAGGATGAGGGCCGCGAGCAGCACCACATCCACCAAGAGCCCGATGGCTACCAGCACGAAATTAAAGAACCAGGCATTGGGCAGGCTGAACCAGCCCAAGGCGCCATGCCGCAGGGCGAAGAGCAGGTCCCGGTGTTTCCAAAGGCACTGCAGGGTGCCAAAGGCCCAGCGAAACCGCTGCCGGGCAAAGGTTCGCGCGGTCTCGGGGGCCTCGGTCCAGGCCACCGCCTGGGGGGCATAGCGGATGCGGTAGCCTTGACGGTGGAGGCTCAGGGTGAGGTCCGTGTCCTCGGCCAGGGTATCGGTACTGATGCCACCGGCGGCCCGGATGGCGTCCAGCCGGAAGGCGCTCACCGCCCCGGGGACCACGGTGATGCAGTTCAACTGGTCATAGGCCCGGCGGTCCAGGTTGAAACCACAGGAATACTCCAGTGCCTGGAACCGGGCGAAGAGGGTTTCGAGGTTACCGACCCGCGCCCGACCCGAGACGGCGCCGACCCGGGGATCGGCGAAGGGCCGCACCAGTTCGGTGATGGTATCGGGCTGGAACTGGGTATCGGCATCCAGGCTGACGACGATCCCGTGCCGAACCTCCTGGAGGCCCTTGATCAGGGCCCGGGCCTTGCCCAGATTGACCTGGCGGACCAGGCGGATGCGATCGTCGTCTCGCGCCATGGCGGCGACGATATCGCCGGTCCCGTCCCGGGAACCGTCATCGACCACGATCACCTCCATGGGGCCGGGGTAGCCGGTGGCGAGCAGGGTTTTTAGCGTCTGGCGAATCACCTTGGCCTCGTTATAGGCCGCCACCAGCACGGAGACGGGCGGACAGGATTCAGGTGGGCACTCCGCGGACGGCCATTGACTCGCGGCGCGCGCCAGGCACCCGGCGCGGCGGCTGCGCAAGGCCAGTCCAGCCACCATGAGGGTCTTGAGGATGGTCAGGGCGGTAGCCAGGATCAAAAGGGTCCAGAGGAAGTTGCTCACGGCGTGGATGATCTCGAAGCCGCCGTCGCTGATCATGCGGATGATGGGCTGCTGATTGGCCGGCAGGGGGGGCATGAGTTGCGCCGCTGGAATCCCCAAAATCTCGGGGAGCGGCAGGATGGTATCGCCCCGGACCTTCAGGTAGTGAATGATCTCGGGCAGGGCCTCGACAGTCTGGGAGCGGTCTCCGCCCGCATCATGGAGCAGGACTATGCCGCCGCCCTCCTGACGCCCCTTGCGAACGCGATCCAGCATGACATCCACCCCAGGCTGATCCCAGTCCTCGGTGTCGATATCCTCGGTCACCGTCAGGTAGCCCAGGTTCTGGGCGATCTGGATGGGGACCAGTTCCTCCGTGGAATGGGGGTTGGTATCGGCATTGTAAGGTGGCCGGAAGAGAATGGTGGACAGACCGGTGATGGACTCGGTCAGCCGCTGGGTGGCGTTCAACTCCAACATGGCCCGCTCCTCCGAGACCTTGGCGATGTTGGGATGGGTATAGGTATGAACGCCGATCAGGTGCCCCTCCCGGATGATGCGCTGAACCAGTTCGGGATGCTCCTCCATATTAGCCCCGATCAGGAAAAAGGTGGCGCGCACGCCCTCGGCCTTGAGGATATCCAGGAGGGCCGGGGTCCATTTGGGGTCCGGGCCATCGTCGAAGGTGATGGCGACCGCATCCCGGGGTCCCGCGCCCTCATGCACCAGGGTCAGATAGCCGGGAAACTTCTCGTAGCGGGCATTGGCCAGGATACCCCCCAGGTTGTCCTGGCCCCAGGTGACGCGGCGGAGGCCGTCGGCCCGCTGATCGTCGATGGAGATGAGACTGCCCTTGCCGATATGGGCCATGGCCTCGCCGGGGCTAAGGGTCTCAAGTTGGGCCAGGTTTTCCGGAGGGAGGGGCTTGGCGGTATCAAAGCCCAGGACGGGCCAGATATCGGGGTCCTCGGTGCCCAGCCTAAAGATGGCGATGCCGCCGACCTGGCTGGCGCGGCTCGCCGTCAACTGGTTCAGGAAGGTGACCGCATCCAGAAACCAGATGCGATGTACCGTAGCCTGGTCCGTGTAATCGAAACGGGGATTCCGAGTTGGCGGATCGAAGGCCAGTTCGGCCTGGGCCGAGCGGCTCGCCCGGGCCATGGCATCCGCGAAACTGATGAGGCTGGCCTCCTCCTCGCCCTCCCGCCAATCGTAGCCATAGGCACCAATACCTATGACCCATTGGGAGGGGGCACCGTAACCCTTGACCAGGGTGTCAAGCCAGCCATTGAAGAAGGCCTGGGAGGCGACTGGGCCGGGCGGGCTGAGTTCGGCGTTCTCGTCATAAAGGGCGGCGACGAACCGATCGACATGGGCCGCGAGCGGTTCCAGGTCCAGGAGGCTCAATTGGCGGCGGGCCGGGACACTGAGCCACAATTCCAAGTCATTGGCGTGGAGCGCCGCGGCCACTCGGGCCAAGAGGGCGGTCAGGGCCTCCCGGTAATGCGGATCGATCTGCTGCCAGTCGATGAGGACGCCCGCCGCTCCGATCTCCTGGAGGGCCACCACCAGATTGGCCGCGAGGAGTTCCTGTTGGGCAAGGGGCCCAGTCAGCAGGGTTTCCACCGCCTCGGGCTGCCAGACCTCGTTGGCATCCAGATTGCGGAGTTGGGGAATGAGGGCCAGACCCGCTTCCCCCGCCAGCTCCAGGACTTCCTCGGACTGGGTCAGCTTGATCCCGCCCTGGCCATCCTCCAGGGAGAGCCAGTCGGGAGCCAGGTGGGTGAGCTGATCGGCATGGGCCTTGAGGGAGGCGAGACTGGCGGGGTCCCAATTCTCGAAAAAGCCCAGGTGGATTTCACTCGCGGCGACAGACCCGGAGGCGACCAGCCCCCGACCCTTTTTCTCCTTGGCGAAATCCAGCCACAGGGGCTTAACCGCCTCCCGACGGGCCTGTTCCGCCGGGGATTGAGCCTTCAGCCTCGATTTGAGCTGTTCCGCCGCCGGGGGCAGGCTGAGAGTCGAAGGCACGAAGAGGGTCTGGATGAAAACGACCATGCCCAAGGCCGCCAGCCCGCCCAAGAGCAAGCTATAGCGCTTGAATCTTGGCCAGCGCTTGCCAAGGCGATCCAGGAAGACGAAGGGTTCCGCGCCCTCGGGGCCAGATGGGCCTTCCTCCGGCCGGTCGCTTGGTGTGGGTTCTGGTGACATTTTTCTTAATCTTGCCGCCCAAGGCTGATGGATATAAGGGGGCTGCCTTACCGCCAACTGGCGGTCTGGATCAGTTGCTTGACCTTCATTATGGCGAGAGGTTCATGCGGGCGAAAGGGGACTCAGGGTACTAAATCAGGCGCAACGTCATCCCATAAGAGGGTGCGCGTAGAATAAGCGAACTTTCGCTGGCTCGTAGATAAAAACCTCGCCCCCATGAAACTCCCTAACCCTTTTGTCCTGTTCTTGTTTTTGTTGCTGTCCGCCTGCCAGCAGCCGACCGAAACCGTCTTGACCGGGGACACCCAAGGCACCACTTGGCATCTGAAAATGGTCCTGGACGGAACCTCCGCAAACTCGGAAGAGGTCGGGGCGGCCGTCGCGGCCCTGTTTCGCCGGATAGACGAGCGGCTCTCCAACTGGAGCGAGGACTCGGAACTGGCCCGCTTCAACCAGCAACGGACCACGGAGTGGCAAAGCGTCTCGCCGGAAATCGTCCTGCTGACGGGCATCGCCCGCCAGGTTTATGACAAGACGGAGGGCTGTTACGACCCGACGGTCCAACCCCTCTCGGAACTCTGGGGCTTCGCCCGCGATGAGCAGCGCGTGCCCGAACCCGGGGAGATCCAGGCCATCCTCGCCCACATCGGCATGGACAAGTTGGAGATCGACGCCGCCCAGGAACGACTGCGCAAACGGGACCCGGAGCTGCGGTTCAGCCTGGATTCCATCGCCCAGGGCTATACCATCGGCGCCATGGCCCAGCTGTTGGAGGACCGGGGCATCCACAATTACCTCGCCGAGATCGGCGGCGAGATGAAGGTCAAGGGCCACAAGGCCAACGGCGGCGCCTGGCGGGTGGCGGTCGAGAAGCCAAGGCCTATGATCCGGGAGGTCCAACGCATCCTGGAGCTCCATCAGGAAGCCGGCATCGCCGTCATGACCTCGGGGACCTACCGCAACTACTTCGAGGCCGATGGCAAGACCTATTCCCACATCATCGACCCCAGGACGGGGATGCCCGTCAGCCATCGGTTGCTCTCGACCACGGTCTTGCACGAGGACCCCACCCTGGCCGACGCCTGGTCCACGGCCCTCTTGTGCGTGGGCGAGACCGAGGGGTTGCGCATCGCCGAGGCGGAAGGGCTGCGGGCCTTGTTCATCCACCAGGACGGGGACCAGCTCAAGGAGACCCTGAGCCCAGCCTTCGCCAAGTACCTGGGCCCCTAACCACCTACCCCCTGCCTGGCGGGCACCCAGCCGCCGGCATGCCCGGGCCACCGCATCGGGAACCCGGCAGGCAACCCGATTTCCAATCCTTGGTACTCGGCCAACCTCATTAATCCAGTCCCCGGTCCCCGCGGAGGTCTTCCATGACGCCCTCACCCCTCTGGCACCAGCACGACGTCGCCACCGCCCTCCAGGATCTGGGCTCCGGGCGGGATGGCCTGACGGAGGCCGATGCCCAGGAACGCCTGGCCCGTTTCGGCCCCAATCGCCTCACGCCCCCCCGGAAGCGCGGGCCCCTGATGCGCTTCCTGCTGCAAATCCACAACGTCCTCATCTATGTGCTGCTGGGCGCCGCCGGGGTCACCGCCCTGCTGGGGGAATGGGTGGATACGGGCGTCATCCTGGGCGTGGTCCTCATCAACGCCCTGATTGGCTTCATCCAGGAGGGCAAGGCCGAAAAGTCCCTGGACGCCATCCGTAACATGCTCTCGCTCCACGCCACCGTGATTCGGGACGGGCGCCGGCGGGAGACAGCCGCCGAGGACCTGGTGCCAGGCGAGATCGTGCTGCTGGCCTCCGGCGACAAGGTCCCCGCCGACCTGCGCCTGATCGAGACCCGCAACCTGCGCATCGAGGAGGCGGCCCTCACGGGTGAATCGGCACCGGTGGAAAAATCGCCGGACCCGGTCGCCGCCGCGGCCCCCATCGGCGACCGGGTCTGCATGGCCTACTCCGGCACCCTGGTGGTCTTCGGCCAGGGTCGGGGCCTGGTAGTCGCCACCGCCGACAACACCGAGATCGGCCGCATCGGCCGCATGCTGGCGGACGTCGAAGGGGTCGTGACCCCCCTCCTCAAGCAGATGGCTGTCTTCGGCCAGTGGTTGACGATAGCTATCCTGGCCCTGGCCGGCTTCGCCCTGGTCTTTGGCATCCTGGTCCACGGCCAGGGCGCCGCCGACATGTTCCTGGCCGCCGTGGGCATCGCCGTCGCCGCCATTCCCGAGGGCCTGCCCGCCATCATGACCATCACCCTGGCCCTGGGGGTGCAGCGCATGGCCGCCCGCCGAGCCATCGTCCGCCGCATGCCCGCCGTGGAGACCCTGGGGGCGGTCACCGTCATCTGTTCCGACAAGACCGGCACCCTGACCAAAAACGAGATGACGGTGGGTCGCCTGGTCATCGCCGGCCAGGTCATCGAGGTGCAAGGCACGGGTTACGCGCCCCAAGGCGGCTTCTCGGCCCAGGGCCGGGAACTGGACCTGGAGGAGGTGCCGGCACTCCTGGAACTGGGCCGCGTCGCCCTGCTCTGCAATGATGCCCGCCTGCGGGAGACCGGGGGAGACTGGGCTCTGGAGGGTGATCCCACCGAGGGGGCCCTCCTGACCCTGGGCTGCAAAATGGGCCTGGACCCCCATTACGAGGCCGAGGCCCTGCCCCGCCGCGACGTCATTCCCTTCGAATCCCAGCATCGCTTCATGGCCACCCTGCACCACGACCATGGCGGCCATACCTTTGCCTTCATCAAGGGCGCCCCGGAAGAGGTGCTCCTGCGATGCGCCCACCAGCGCCAGGCCGGCGAGGACCAGCCTCTGGATCTGCCCTGGTGGCAGGGCCAGATGGAGGCCCTGGGCCAGGCCGGCCAGCGGGTCCTGGCCCTGGCCTTCGCCCCCATGCCCCCTGGCAAGACGGATCTGGATTTTGGCGACCTGGAGGGCGGTCTCACCCTGCTGGGCCTGGCGGGCATCATGGACCCACCCCGCGAGGAAGCCACCCGCGCCGTGGCCAACTGCCAGGCCGCCGGCATCCGGGTCAAGATGATTACCGGCGATCATGGCGTCACCGCCCAGGCCATTGGCGCCAGCATGGGCATTGGCAACGGCCGGGCCCTCACCGGGGCCGAGGTGGAGGCCCTGGATGACGAGGCCCTGCGGCGAGCGGTGGCGGAGACGGATGTCTTCGCCCGCGCCAGTCCCGAACACAAGCTGAGGCTGGTCCAGGCCCTCCAGGCCAATGGCGAGGTGGTCGCCATGACCGGCGACGGGGTCAACGATGCCCCGGCCCTGAAACGGGCGGACGTGGGCGTGGCCATGGGTCACAAGGGCACGGAGGCGGCCAAGGAGGCGGCGGCCGTGGTGCTGGCCGACGACAACTTCGCCACCATCGCCGCCGCCGTGGAGGAGGGCCGCACCGTTTACGACAATCTGCGCAAGGCCGTCATCTATGTGCTGCCCGTCAGCGCTGGCCAGGCCGCCATGGTGCTGGTGGCCGTGCTCCTGGGTTACACCCTGCCCATCACCCCGGTGCAGATCCTCTGGGTCAACATGGTGACCGCCGTCACCCTCTCCCTGGCCTTCGCCCTGGAGAAGCCCGAGGCCAACATCATGCGGCGCCCGCCCCGGGACCCGGCCACCCCCCTGGTGGACGGCTTCATGCTCTGGCGCATCCTGTTTGTCACCCTGCTGATGGCGTTGGCCTCCTTTGGTCTGTTTCTCTGGGAAGAGGCGCGGGGCGCCGATGTCACCACGGCGCGGACCGTGGCGGTCAATGCCCTGGTGGTGGCGGAGATGTTCTACCTCTTCAACTGCCGCCGCCTGCATGGCTCCATCCTCAACCGCGAGGGCTTCCTGGGTAATACCCTGGCCCTCCAGGCCATCGCCTTCCTGCTGCTGCTGCAACTGGGCTACACCTACCTGCCCCTGATGCAGACTCTCTTCCACACCGCCCCCATCGACCTGGCCGCCTGGCTGCGCATCCTGGCCGTCGGGGTCCTCCTGCTCCTGATCGTGGAGGCGGAAAAGGCCCTGATCAGCCGTTACCAACGGCGCGGGCCTCTGGGTCGCTGAAGTCACCCCCGCATGAGCGCCGCCGTCCTGGTCATTTTCGTCATCGTCTATCTGGGGATGATCCTGGGCGGCCTGCCCTTTCTGCAACTGGACCGCACCGGCGTGGCCTTGCTGGGCGCCATCGCCCTAGTGGGCGTCGGGGCGGTCAGTATCGAGGCGGCGGTGCAATCCCTCCACCTGCCGACCCTGATCCTGCTGTTCGCCTTCATGGTGGTGTCGGCGCAACTGCGGCTGGGGGGCTTCTACGCCTGGGTCACCCTCAAGCTGGGGTTGCTACCCCTGGGGCCCCCGCTCCTGCTGGGGGCACTGGTCGCCTTGGTCGGGGCCCTGTCGGCGGTATTTAGCAATGATGTCGTCTGTCTGGCGGTGGCGCCGGTCCTGATCGACGCCTGTCGGCGACGGGGGCTGAATCCGATCCCCTACCTGCTGGGGCTGGCCTGCGCGGCCAATGTCGGTTCGGCGGCGACCCTCATCGGCAACCCCCAGAACATGTTGATTGGCGCCACCCTGGGGCTCTCCTTCGGCGGCTATGCCGCCCATGTGCTGGCGCCCGTACTGCTGGGCCTGCTGGCGACCTGGACCATCATTGCCTGGCAGGCGCGGGGGCACTGGACCCTGCTGGTTGATGCCAGGGAGGAGGCCTGGGAGCGGCGGCCCCCCGATGCCCCAGCCTTCAACCGCTGGCAGACCGCCAAGGGCTTACTGGTGGCCGGGGCCCTCCTGGGGGTCTTCCTCTTCACGTCCTGGCCGCGCGAGGCGGCGGCGCTGGTAGGGGCCGGGGTCTTGCTCACCAGCCGCCGACTGCATTCCCGCCAGATGCTGGGGCTGGTGGACTGGGAATTACTGGTGCTCTTCATGGGCCTCTTCGTGGTCAACCATGCCCTGCAGGACAGCGGCCTGGTGGCCGAGGCGGTGAGGGCGCTGGCGGCGGGGGGCGTACCGCTCGCAGAGCCGGGACCCCTGTTCGTGGCGGCGGTCTTGCTCAGCAATCTGGTCTCGAACGTGCCGGCGGTGATGCTGCTGTTACCGGTGGCGACCGATCCCCTGGCGGGGCCGATTCTGGCCCTGGCCAGCACCCTGGCCGGGAATCTGCTGCTGGTGGGCAGTATCGCCAACCTGATCGTGGCGGATGCGGCGGGGCGGCGCCATCTGGAGATCGACTGGCGCACCCACGCCCGCGTTGGCATTCCGGTCACCCTGGCGACCCTGGCCATCGCCGCCGCCTTCCTGCATCGCTAACCCCAAGTCTCCACCTCGAACCCTACCCCCGCGCGCCGCTCGCGGCTGAATTCGGCCCCGATGAGATGCAAGGGACAGCCCTCGGCACGGTACTTGTCCGCGTAGCCGCGCTCCTTGATCTGGCCCAGGGCACGACCTTCGGCCTCCCGCGCCACGACCTTGAATTCGAACAGGTAGATTTGGTGGTTGAAATGGACCGCCATGTCCAGCCGTCCGGCGTTGCTGCTCTCCTCGGGAACTATCACGAGCCCAAGGGAGGCGAAATAAGCATAGAAGACGCTGGCGTAATAGCCTTCGTAGCGAGCGATGGGGTTTTTGCGGTACCAGTCCGCGGGGGTGCTGGCGAAAAAGGCGGAAAACAGCCGCTCGAGTCCCGCGCAGTCGTTAGCCAGGAGCAGGTCGTAGAGCCGACCGACATGCTCCATCGTGGCATCGGAACGGGGGGCGAGCTGCTCCAAGAGCGCGCCGTCCAAGCCGGCGCGGACCTCCTGGTTCGGGTAGCGGAGTCGGTATTGGATCAGGGGGCCAAGCTGGCGGACCGAGTCGATGGTCAGATAGCCGGTCTGGAACAAGAGGGCCTCGGTGGCAATCCGGTCCACATCGAAGGCGGAAAGCAGTTGCTCGCTGGCCAGCAGATGCTCCAGGCGTGGGACAAAGACCTGGCGCTCAAGCAAGAGGTCCACGAGAAAGGTCGGAGTGGCCGTCTCGAACCACCAGGGGCGGAATTGGCGCTTTTCAAACAGCAGCAGCACATCGAATGGATTGTAAACCGCCTCTCCCGTCCAGTTGTAGCCGTTGTACCAGTCGCGGATCTGGTCCCGATCGAGTCCTGGAAGTTCCGGGGCGAACACCCCATTCAGGTCAGTCTCGGTGTAGCCGCACAGTGCCGAGTACTTGGCATCGACGCTGATATCATTAAGATTGTTCAGTCCAGAAAAAAGACTGACCTTGCTGAATTTCGAGACGCCGGTCAGAAAGGCGAACCGCAAATGCGGGTCCGCGCCCTTGATGACCGAATACAGATTGCGCAAGCCATCGCGCATGGCGCGCGCGATCTTGGGCGCGGTCAGGTTGTCCAGGATGGGTTTGTCGTACTCATCGACCAGGACGACCGCGCGCTCACCGTACTTGGCATGGGCCGCGCGCATCAGGCCGAGGAAGCGGCCCGCCACGCTGCGGTGTGGGCTTTGGACCCCGAGGTTTGCCTCGTTATCGACCAGGATCTCCCCGATCCGCTGGTCGAGTTCGGCCCGGCTGTGCATCACCCCCTCGGCGAAACTCAGACGAATCACCGGATGACGCCGCCCCCAATCCCAGCGCGTATGCGCCCAAAGCCCCCGAAACAGCGGCTCATTGCCCACGAACAGCTCGCCCAAGGTATCCAGGAACAGGGACTTGCCGAACCGGCGCGGACGCGACAGAAAGAAATATTTGCCTTGCTCGATCAATTCCAGGGCGTAACCCGTCTTGTCGACGTAATAACAGTCACGTTCACGGATCTCGCGAAAGGTCTGGATGCCGATGGGTAGGATCTTGCGTGTCATGGGACTACTCCGGGGCTTTGGCCAGCCTCAATCTGTCCAGCCCCGTGTGATCATGTACCGAGACGGAGTTATCCGTTATGCTTAGCCAGGGAGGTGCTGCGCCTCTTGAGAGCAGAGGCACGCACAACGTCGCAACGATCCGCCCGGAGACCGGCCCACGATGAATCTGAACCTGCATAAGAACGCGCGCACCACCCCGGCCATCCGCCAGGAACTACGCGAATCCACGAAGTCAGAGCGCGAACTGGCCCGTGAGTACCACCTGAACCGCGCCACGGTGCGCAAATGGCGGCGGCGCGACAACGGTCAGGATGCGTCGCATCGTCCCCATCGTCTGCACACCACGTTAACACCAGCCCAAGAGTTGGTCGTCATTGAGTTGCGCAAAACCTTGCTCCTGCCCTTGGATGACTTGCTGGCGGTGACGCATGAATTTATCAATCCGAACGTGTCGCGCTCGGGTCTGGATCGCTGCCTGCGGCGGCATGGCGTCTCGAACCTCCAGGCCCTGATTCCCCAGCCGGAAGCCGACCTGCAACCGACAAAAACCTTTAAGGATTATGAGCCTGGCTTTGTCCATGTCGATATCAAGTATCTGCCCCGGATGCCGGATGAAGACGCGCATCGCTATCTGTTCGTCGGCATTGATCGCGCCTCACGCTGGGTGTATGTCGAGATTCTCGGCGAGAAAACGGCAGCGAATGCGGCCAACTTTTTCCAGCGACTCATCGCTAAAGCGCCCTTCACGGTGCAAAAAGTCCTGACCGATAACGGCAAGGAATTCACCGATCGCTTTTGCGCCACCGGCGAACGCGATCCCACCGGGCGTCATCGCTTCGACCGCGCCTGCGATCAACACGACATCGAACACCGCCTCATCAAGCCCCGCCATCCCCAAACCAACGGCAGGGTCGAACGCTTCAATGGCCGCATCAGCGAGGTGCTGGCGACCACCCGTTTCGATGCGGCCCAGAGTCTGGCTGACACCCTGAGCCGCTATGTGCGGCTGTATAATCACCAAATACCTCAGCGCGCGTTAGGGCACATCGCGCCGATTCAGGCCCTGCAAGATTGGCAGGAGAAACGCCCGGAGCTGTTTAAAAAGAAGGTATATAATCTTACGGGTCCTGACACCTACAGAAAGCATGCCCGTCGTCGAGATGATGGTGCCAAATCGAAAACTGACCGAAATGGCCTATGACTTTCTGAAGTACCAAGGTTCGTTTCAAGAGCAGCAAGCTATGAAGCTACTGTCTCAAGCAGCACATAACAAAGAAGTGGTTCGCAAGCCTGATGCTGAAGCGATGAAGGGCTTCTTGATGAACTTCGTCAAGGTCACAGACTTTGACACATCGCCAGAAAATACCTTCTACAGAGAGCGGGAATGGCGAAATATCGGAGACTTTAGCTTTACCGTCGAAGACGTCGCCGCTGTGGTTGTACCTGAATCGTTTATTGCGGAAGCACGGACGCATTTGGATAAAGAAGGCTACCCGCCATCAATAAGCATTGTTGCGTGGGATTTTATTGAGCATGCATAAGGCGATGGCTAACCCATCATTCCACCGGACCTTGCGCATAAAGCCGCGCAAGGCCGGTGAATTCAAACGTTGGGCCTACGGAGATAAAAGCTGAACATCACTATTGAAAAAGCCTCTCCGCAAGAGTCGGCTATCGTGGCCACGATGGTTGCGGAACTACTCGCCGAAATAGTCAAATCTGGTGCAAACCCCTTTGACTTCGACGCTTCAAAAGCAGATGCAACAGCGAAGGACTTACTCGAAAAAGAAAAGTATTTTGTGTTTCTTGCGCGTAGTAATGCAGAAGCCGGACTAATCACAATGTATGAGAGCCACGCCCTATATACAGAAGGAACATTCGGAACCATACCAGAACTTTATGTACGTCCTGAATATCGCTCCAAAGGCGTTGGAAAAATGTTGCTTGAAACAGCAAGGGCATTTGGGATATCGCGGGGATGGAAACGGCTTGAGGTAACAACACCTCCTTTGCCACAGTTCGAAAGAACTTTAAGGTTCTATGAAAAAGAAGGATTCAGTATTTCGGGCGGCCGAAAGCTCAAAGTGACGCTGTGACTTTATTCGCCCAACAAGTCGCTCAACCTGACTCGCGGTGCTGGCGCACCGCTCGCAGGTTAGCTTTGCGTTAGAGCCCTACATCCATGACCGACACGACATTTAGCATTGTCTATGACGGCGAGCCAGTTGCCGAAGGAACCATTGATGCTCGGGATCTTGCTCCTGCATTGTTGGCCTTTGCCGATCTCGTTGACGAAGCGGCTCCGTTGATTGCTCCAAATCTTCCACGCATCGCTGTTCGTGTGCGCCCCGATTTTCAGAAGGGGTCATTTGAGGTCTACCTTGAGCTCAATGCCATTAACTTAAGCAACATATTGATTATAATAATCTAATCTTAGGTGACATCCTCAACCTGGAGCTAACATCCCATGCGCATGCCGAAGAAGAC
>JBATOB010000505.1:0-6054 GCA_049290655.1 Chromatiaceae bacterium
GTAGTGTCCGAGCGCGGTCAGGTCCCGCCAGCCAGGGTCGCCACTGAGGAGCTTGGCAAGCCCTGACTCGAACCGCAGGCGAAACAGGAGCCAGCGGAACAACCACACCACCAGGCGCGGTCCCCCGGGCAGCAGGATGGCGAGAAATCCGGTCTCCAGAAGGAGATAGTCCCATTGGAAGTTAGTGAAGAACCGACCGGCGTGGAAGAGCGACAGATAGAGGAGATACAGCAGGATCAAGACAGGCCCTTCGGCCTTCCCCCAAGTAGTCCAGGGAAGCATCAATAGCAGCAGGGAGAAGGCGGCACCGCCCCAGGCCGCGCCCAGGAGCGCCCAATCCCCGGACAAGACCCAGAACAGGGACGGATAAGCTAGCCAGGCCCAGGTCCCATAGCCGTCCACCGCCAAGGCCAATTGCTCGGCGATGGGATAGATCCCCTCCGCCCCGGCGAGGGCCTCGATCTGCACCGCCAGCGAGGCAAAGGCGGCCAGATAGAT
Source organism: Chromatiaceae bacterium (assembly GCA_049290655.1). Classification (GTDB taxonomy): domain Bacteria; phylum Pseudomonadota; class Gammaproteobacteria; order Chromatiales; family Chromatiaceae; genus M0108. Next base: position 499 of record JBATOB010000505.1, read on the forward strand.
CAGGGCAAGCAGGCGCAGGAATACCCAGGCAACCAGCCGGTAGCCGGCGCCATCGCCGGCGCGGGTCAGGAGATTGGCGACCCGGGGCTGGTTCATGGTGACAATCGCGGGACTTGTGTCGTCATGCCGAGAGGAAGCCTGATCGCAGGAGAAGGGATCACGTCCGATCCGTCCGAAGAGATCACAAAATCAGATGCCAGGCCCCGCCAACCGCTCCCGCGACGGGTGATGCGCTGGTGGGCAAGGACCGTCCATTATCCGGCTGATCCTCAAGGCTTCAGGAACCGCATGGAGAGATCGACGCTGACGAGATCCTTCGTCAGATCACCGACGGAGATGTCGTCCACGCCGGTCTCGGCGATGACCCGCAAACGGTCCAGGGTGACGCCGCCGGAGGCCTCCAGGCGGGCGCGACCCGCTACAAAGCTCACCGCCTGACGTAGGGCCTCGATGGGAAAGTTGTCGAGGAGCAGGTGGGTAGCACCCGCCGCCAGGGCCTGCTCGACCTCGGCGAGGTTTTCGACCTCGATCTCCACCGGCAGGCCGGCGGCCAGGGCGCGGGCGGCGGCGAGGGCGGCGGCGATGGAGCCCGCCGCCAGGATGTGGTTCTCCTTGATGAGGATAGCGTCAAACAGCCCCAGGCGGTGGTTGTGGCCACCGCCGCAACGCACGGCGTATTTCTGGGCCAGGCGCAGGCCCGGGATGGTCTTGCGGGTGTCGAGGAGGCGCACCGGCAGATCGGCGACGACCTGGGCGTAATGGCGGGCGCGGGTGGCGGTGCCAGACAGGGTCTGCAGGAAGTTCATGGCGGTGCGCTCCCCCGTGAGGAGGGCGCGGGTGGGGCCCTCCATCCGGCACAGACAGTCGCCGGGGCCGACGCGATCCCCGTCGCCCACCCGCCAGTCGCTGACGACACGGCCATCGAGCTGGCGGAAGGTCTCGTCGAACCAGGCGCGACCGCAGATGACCGCCTCCTGGCGGGTGATCAGTTCCACCCGCGAAGCCTGGTCCGCCGGCAGGAGGCGGGCGGTGCGATCCCCATCCCCGAGGTCCTCGACCAGGGCGGCGCGGACCTGCTCGGCGATGAGGCGCGGGTCCAAGGGTGCGGGGGCGTCCCGTGGCGGCAGGGGGGAAAACATGTCTTGACTCATGAAAAATCTACCTCTTGGCGGCAAACCTTGGCTTTCGCCATTTTTAATTATTTTGTTACAATCCAGCGAGCATTGTACCGAAGATTTCCCGAACCGCCCGCGCCAAGGCTGCCGGCGACCCCCTGAATACCAGCAGCCGGGGGGACCCTTTTGTTTGGCATAGCCCTTGGCCTCGGTTAGGGTTGTGCTTGCCAGCAACCTCTTACTTACATAATTTTATTGGATTTCTTCCAGAGCCGATGACAGACCAGCGTCAGTACCCCTCCCTCTTGCCCCGCAAGACGCCGCCAGCGGATGGCCTTCAAGAAACGGGGCCGGCATGGCTGTCGCACTGATCCACGCCGTCCGCGAACTGCTCTACGAGGCAGCTCGGGATCTGGCCCCGACCCTGATCGTCGTGGTCATTTTTCAGGCCTTCTTCATTCAGCACCTGCCGGATAACCCCGTCGCGCTCGTCGGGGGCTTTGCCGTCGTGCTGCTCGGCCTGGCCTTGTTCGTCAAGGGCCTCGACGTGGCGATCTTTCCCATCGGCGAGACGATGGCTTACGACTATGCCCGCCGCGGCTCCTTCCTCTGGCTGATGCTGTTCGCCTTCTCCATCAGCTTCGCCTCGGTGGCCGCCGAGCCGGCCTTGATGGCGGTGGCCTACAAGGCCGAGGCGGTATCGGGTGGGAGCATGGGCGCGCTGACCCTGCGCATGGTGGCGGCCCTGGGCGTGGGTCTGGCGGTCATGGTGGGCGTCTGGCGCATTGTGCGCGGACATTCTATCGCCCATTATTTGATCCCCGGTTACCTGATCGTCATCATTGCCACTGCCTTCGCGCCGCCAGAACTGGTTGGCCTGGCCTTTGATTCCGGCGGGGTGGTCGCGTCCACGGTTACCGCGCCCATGTTGGCGGCGCTCGGCGTCGGCCTGGCCATGACGATCAGCGGCCGCAATCCCATGCTCGATGGCTTCGGCCTCATCGCCTTCGGTGCCCTGGCACCCATGATCATTATCCAGATCTACGGCATTCTCTTTTTCGTGCCCGCCGATCAGGCCGCCATCGCGCTAGCCTTGCCCCCGGAGCCCCAACACCTCCACCCCGCCCTGGAGATATTGACCGATTTTCTGCACATGGTCCGCAATCTCTTGCCGATCATCGCCGTGGTCCTGTTGTCGAGTTATGTCATCCTGCGGCGGCCCTTGGCCAACCCCAAGGGCCTGGCGGTCGGCATGCTGCTGGTGGCCCTGGGGCTCTACATGTTCGACGAAGGCCTGCAAGTCGGGCTCTTCCCGCTGGGCGACGAGATGACACGGGGTCTGATGCGCGATGGCGTGTCCCTCTGGGTGCTCTACCTCTATGGCTTTCTGATCGGCTTCGCGACGACCATGGCGGAACCGGCGCTGATCGCCTTGTCGATCAAGGCCGACAAGGTCAGTGTCGGCCAACTGAATGGCCTGTGGCTGCGATCCCTGGTTTCGGTCGGCGTCGGGATCGGCATTATGATCGGCTGTGCGCGCATCGTCGATGGCACCAACATCGCCTATTGGCTGATCCCGGGCTACCTGCTGGTGTTGGCCATGGCCAAACTGGCGCCCCGCTTCATCGTCCCGATCGCCTTTGACTGCGGGGGCGTTACCACTTCCACGGTCACCGTACCCCTGGTCACGGCGCTGGGGGTCGGTCTCGCCGAACGCACGCCGGGACGGGATCCCATGATCGACGGTTTCGGTCTGATCGCCTTCGCGTCCCTCTTACCCATGATCATCGTCATGTCCTACGGCATGCTTGCCCACTGGTGGCTGCGCAGGAAAAGCCCCCCCCAGGAGGAGGCGCTTACCCCCGCCGCACGAGCGGCATCGCGGGATTGACCCCGATCTCCCTGGCCGTCCACACCCAGCCCCCGTTTCGCGAGGATTGAGATCCATGCACTTCAAGCTGATTCTGGCCTTTGTCGAGGACCGCTCGACCCAAGCCGTCCTGGATGCCGCCCGCAAGGCCGGTGCCACGGGCTCCACCGTCATCAACCAGGCCCGGGGCGAAGGGGCCGAGAAGACCAAGACCTTCTTTGGTCTGACCCTGGAGACCCAGCGCGACGTCATCCTGCTGCTGGTGGAGGAACACCTCAGCCGCCACATCCTGGAGACCATCGCCGTGGCCGGGGGCTTCCGCGACAGACCCGGGTCCGGCATCGCCTTTCAGGTCGATGTGGAGGACGCGGTCGGCATCGATCACCAGGTCCGCAAGCTGACGCAACTCGTCGAAGAGGAGCTGTGAACCATGAGCACCCGACCCCTGATTCGCGTCCGCGATGTCATGAAGCCTCATTTCGACCTGGTCGATGGCATGGCGACGGTGGCCGCCGCCCTGGAGGCCATGCGCCACATCGATACCAAGACCCTCATCGTCAAGCGGCGCAGCGAGAACGATGAATTGGGCATCGTCGTCCTGTCCGATATCGCCCGGGAGGTGCTGGCCAAGGACCGCGCCCCGGACCGGGTCAACATCTACGAGATCATGGTCAAGCCGGCACTGACCGTCCATCCCGACATGGATATCCGCTATTGCGCCCGCCTCTTCGATCGCTTCGATCTGACCCGGGCACCGGTAGTCCAGGACCGGGAGGTGCTGGGGGTGGTGAGCCTCACCGACCTGGTGATGAAGGGCCTGGTGCCTCACCTCTGAGCGCCGCGCATGGGCAGAGACCCAAGCCTGGCACCGGCAAGTAACGGCTCGGAAAATTCTGGGGCATCCTCATGCTCCCGACGGGCCCCGGGTCCGGAGGTCGCTGGGCCTGAGTCACAGGTTGCCGAATCCTCACCCAGGGTTGGAGACAGCGGTTGGCTGCCCCAGGCCCGGCGGCTTATCTCCCCCAACTGGGACGAGCGCCCCCCTGGCATCGCGGTGGATCTGCTGGTCATCCATGGGGTCAGCTTGCCGCCCGGCGAATTTGGCGGCCCCTGGATCGACGCCCTCTTCCAGAATCGCCTCGACCCCGAGGCCCACCCCTATTTTCGCCCCATCGCCGGGCTGCGCGTCTCCAGCCACCTACTGATCCGCCGCGATGGCGAACTCATCCAGTACGTTGATCTGCGCAAACGCGCCTGGCACGCCGGGGTCTCGAACTTCCTGGGCCGGGAGCGCTGCAACGACTACGCCATCGGCATCGAACTGGAGGGGGCGGACGAGGTGCCCTACACCACCGCCCAGTACCGGGTCCTGGCCGAGACCAGCCGCGTCCTCCTGGCGCGTTTTCCCGCCATCACCCCCGAACGCATCGTCGGCCACAGTGCCATTGCCCCCGGACGTAAGACGGACCCGGGTCCGGCCTTCGACTGGGACCGGTATCGGCGGCTGCTCGCGGCGTGCCAAGGAGGGGCCCCGGCCCCGGGCTAAGGCGCCCGCCCCTCGCCACCGGCGGCGAGATAGCCGGTTGACTGCATCTCCACCAGCCGGCTCGTCAGGCGCTCATGAGCAAATTCGTGCAGTTCGCCTGAATACAGCTCCTCCAGGGGCACCGCGGCGCTGAGGATGAGCTTGACGCGGCGATCATAAAGCTCGTCCACCAGGTGCAGGAAGCGCCGTGCCGCCGCGTCCTGACGGGCCGTGAGGCGGGGCACCCCGGAGAGCAGGACCGTGTGAAACTCCCGCGCGATCTCGATGTAATCGGCGGCGGCGCGGGGGCCGCCGCACAGGACCTCGAAATCGAACCAGGCCAGGTCGGGCCCCAGCCGGCGCGCCGGGATGTCGCGCCCATTGACGTGCAGCGCCGCCGACACTTCCTGGTGCCCACCCGCCAGGCGCACGAAGGTGGCGGCGAGATGGGCCTCGGCGTCGCCTTGGGCGGCATGGTGATAGACCCCATCCTCCCGCAGGGTTTGCAGGCGGTAATCGACCCCGCCATCCAGCTCGAACACCTGGGTGTGCTGCTTGAGGAGGGCGATGGCGGGGAGAAAGAGCGGGCGTTGCAGGCCGTTCAAATAGAGGCGGTCTGGCGGTGTGTTGGAGGTGGTGATCAGGGTCACGCCCCGGCGGAAGAAGGCGCGCAACAGGCCATGCAGCAGGGTGGCGTCGGCGATGTCGGTGACCACGAACTCATCCAGGCACAGTACCCTTAGATCCTGGCAGCGCCGTTCCGCGACCAATTCCAGCGGGTCCGGCTGGCGCGGCAGGCCCGCCATCTCCTCGTGCAGATCGCGCATCAGATGATGGAAATGGAGCCGCTGCTTACCCGGCAGAGGTAGGGCCTCGGCAAACCAGTCCATGAGATAGGTCTTGCCCCGCCCCACGCCTCCCCAGAGATACAGTCCCGGCACCGGCGCCGGCGCGGGCGGCGGCTTGAAGCGCGATCGGATCCGGCCCGCCAGTCCCCGCCTGGCCGGACCCGGGATGGGCGTTTGCGTCAGGGTGGCATGTAGGGC
>JBATOB010000506.1:0-1575 GCA_049290655.1 Chromatiaceae bacterium
ATCGTCAAGCAGGGTCTCGATTTCAGCGCGCCGTGTCAGGCTGGGCAGGCGGCGAGCGACTTCTTGCAGATAGGCATGGGGGTCGGGAAGGGACATAATGGGGCTCCGGTGGCAACCGGCGCGAGACCGGCATCAGGGATGGGGTGTTCTCCAACCTCCTTACTATATTTCAAGTTTCTAAAATGGTTAAGTTTGGCGCCCCTCTTGTCCATCAGCCAGGATGTCTTGGCGCCCCCGCCTTGGCCGCCACGCTGGTCCTGCTCTCGGCCGCGGCGAGCGGCGCGCCCCTGACATCCGCCCTTTATGCCGTGAACGGGGGTGTTCCCGAGGTGACGCTGGCGGCCTACCGGGCCTTGTCCGCCAGCCTGTCGCGCGGCTACGACAGGACCCGGGATATTTCCCCCCGCCAACTCCTCACCCTGCTGGAGGTCGCGGAACGCACCGAGACCAGTCTGGGACAGGCCCTGGCCACGGGCGAGATGGAGAGCGCCCACACCTGGAACGACCACGTCCGCCCTCCCCTGGCCAATGGCCAACTGGGCTCGGCCACCGGCGTCTGGCAGTTCCTGCCCGCCACCTTCCATGGCATCATCAAGGAATACGGCCCCCAACTGCTGGTGGCGACCGCCGCCGACGCGGAGGCCGGCAGTGCCCCGCTGGACTTAAGCGAGGGGCCCTTCACGGATGCCCAGGTGCGCGGCCTGATCCAGGAGACGGTGGCGGGCAAGCGGGGGGTGGGGGACGAGGAACTCCAGCTCCTGCGTCACAACTTCGCCGTGCTGGCCTTCGCGAAACACTACCTGAGCCTCGATTCCGGCGCCACGACCCCGGAGGAGGATTATCTCTTCCACTTTCTGGGGGAGGGCCAGGGCCGTCGGGTGCTGGCACTGGCGCGGGGCGAGGCCCGGGATACCCTCTGCGTCCAGATGCTCGATGCGCCCGCTTCGCCTCTGGACACAGGGCCCAAGCCCCAAGGGGGCGAGGCCCTGGTCGCAAATCAGGGGGCAACCAAGACCCCATCGCCCCAGCAGCTTCCGCCGCGAGTCACCGCCCAGGCTAAGATAGCCTCCTCCTTCAAGTTCGATGGGCTGACGCTGGCAACGGCGCGGCCCGTGGTCGCATTCGCATCGGCGCCCTCCGGGGCGTCATTGCCGTCGAACTCGTCGACGCCGTCCGTGATAACGGCGTCGGGAACACCCAGCCCCACTAAGCCCACCACGGCGGACCATCCCATCACAGCCCCGGTCGCGACACTCAAAACCGCCGCCGGCCTGGCGAAGGAGGCCCCACCCGCCGCGCCATCGGTGGTTTGGACGCCCCCACCACCGGCCGCGCCACCCCCTCCCTCGGCCGAGTGGGGTCTGGCCGCCACCTCGCCCACCGTCACCAGCAATCCCGGCATGTTCTATCGGGACGGCAGGGTACAGACCCAGCCCTTTACCTGGGCCGAGTTTCTGGACCATCTGGCCAGGCAGGTGCGGGCCCAGGACCAGCCGGCGCTGGTGCGGGCCAAATATGGGGTCGGGTTCCCGCTGAAGGGAGGCGATATGCCGGAGCGGGCCTTCAATCCCGAGG
>JBATOB010000507.1:0-1727 GCA_049290655.1 Chromatiaceae bacterium
ACATAGGCCCGGGCCGCACCGCCCAATGCAGCCCGGCGGCCTGAATCCGCGAGCACCCAAGCGATCCCGCGGGCCAGATCCTCGGTGTCGAATGGCTGCGCGAGCCATCCGGTCTTTCGGTGCGTCACGATGTCCGGCAAGCCGCCGGTATTGAACGCCACGACCGGGGTTCCACAGGCCATGGCTTCGGAAGCCGTCTGCCCAAACGCCTCGAGTCGCGACGGCATGATGAAGACGTCCGCTGCCGCGTAAGCGAGGATAAGACTCCAATCATCCTGGAGTCGGCCCAAGAATTCAGCGGGTAGCGGTAATGCCGGATGACCCGACTGCCGTGACTGCCCGAACACGAGGAGACGGTCCGGCGCGTGCGGATGCCGCGTCTCTTTCAGCCAATCCAGCGCCTGAAGCGCGAGATCCGCACCCTTGCGTGGATCGGTTAAGCCTCCGGGGGCGCCAAGCAGCACGATGCGTTCATCAGGATTCAGATTCAGCACCTCGCGCGCGGAGGCTTTCGAGACCGGGTGCCATCTCAGCGTATCAATTGGGTAGGGAATGACCGAGACCGGCCAGCGAGAAAAGAGCACACTCTCTGTCGCACAGCGTTCCATCCACCGGCTTGTACAAACGATCTGGAATGGCTGGCGCCAACTGCGGCGCTTTCGCTCCCACACCCGCCGGTTGAGGTCCGTTGGCCCGGACGACTCGTTATGATTACCGGGGAGATAACCGACCCTAAATCGGCTGCTCACCTCGTCTTCCACATAATGTTCCGCGCCGCAAAAGGCCCACATATCCGCAAGAGTCCAAACGACTGGTTTGTTAAGCCGACCTATCTCCTCGACGGACAAGGTGTCCGACCCCAACCAGTGCAAGTGAATGATCTCGACATCACTTGCATTAAGTTCACGCCCAAGCCCCGTATCAGGCCAGGCTGGCGAATGAGTCCCACCGCCATACTTCTTGAACCGCGAAGCCGCCATACCTGAAAGTCGGGAACGGATGCGGTTCGAGATCGCCCCGACCCCACTCGGCCGGCCAGACTTCACCGCGGCATCCGAGCCGACCTGTTGGATGACCCGCATACGCGAGTCGATACCCGCGGCTTCAAGGCTGCGATGGATCCTGTATGTCCCTCTCCCTGCCCCGCCAGCCATATCCCAGCGACTTACGTGCAAAACTCGCATAATTTTTCAATACCCACCACAACCAACAGTTCAAAGTAACCACCCAATACTATTTCAGCCCGCCGCATTCCTACCAGGGAACCGTTTCTCAACTTGTCTATCGTTTATCTTGCGTGGATTACGCTATTTAAGACCCTTCAGACCGTTGAACCGCTACCATAGGCTGGCTCAGCTCAATCAATGATTTTCCTGAAGAATAATCTGAAATTGGTCCACAACCCTGTTCACTGAATGCAGCCGGAAATACTCCTCCCACCGTGGCTCTGGCACACCAAAGCGATTGAGTTTTTCAATGGCACCAACCGTCCCAACGACGTCGTTCTGCTTCACAGTTAGCCCCAGCCCAAAGGCCTTTACCCGTTCCGCCATACAGTAGCTGTCGGCGACAATGACAGGCACCTTGTACTTCGCTGCTTTCGCCAACATGTTACTGCTGTGCGGGAAGTCTTGGTAAACCGCGAAAAGTATTTTGCTGGATGATATAACGTCGTCAAACTCTGCGTCTTCGACCACTTCGGTATGAACAAACATGTTTTCTGGCAG
>JBATOB010000508.1:0-3162 GCA_049290655.1 Chromatiaceae bacterium
ATACAACACGGGCAGTGCCTTCACCCATTACGACGATGGGCTGGAGCATTCGATCTGGCTGGGGTTGATGCGCGACCGACTGGAGATCATCCAGCGGCTGCTTTCCGAGGATGGTTCGCTTTGGATCACGATTGATGACAACGAGGCGCACTACCTGAAGGTGTTGTGCGATGAAGTGCTTGGGCGGGCGAATTTCATCACATCCGTAGTTTGGCAAAAGATTTACACGACGAAGAACACAGCCAAACACTTCTCTGGAATGCATAATTATATTCTTGTTTATGCAAAATCTGCGGAGAAGTGGCGGCGAAATGATCTTCCTAGAACAGCGAAACAGGACGACGCTTACAAGAATCCCGATAACGACCATCGTGGTCCTTGGAAGGCGACCCCGATACAGGCCAGGAATTACTACAGCAAAGGTTTGTACTCGATCAAATCACCCTCTGGACGAGTAATAGAAGGTCCGCCAAAGGGCACCTACTGGCGCATTTCCGAAGACAAGTTTCTCGAAATGCAGTCCGATAACCGCATCTGGTGGGGCGGGAAAGGCGACAACACACCGGCGCAAAAGCGGTTTCTATCGGAGGTTCAAGGTGGTGTTGTCCCATCGACTTGGTGGGCGCACGATGAAGCGGGACACAACGCTGAGGCAAAAAACGAACTCCGTGCAGTTTCGACCGACGCAGATGAAATGTTTATTACGCCCAAGCCAGAGCGGTTAATCAAGCGTATCTTGGAAGCCAGCTCTAAGCCCGGCGACCTAATTCTCGACTCTTTTGCGGGTTCCGGCACCACAGGCGCGGTCGCTCACAAGATGGGGCGTCGCTGGATCATGGTCGAGTTGGGTGAGCACTGCCACACCCACATTATCCCTCGCCTGAAAAAAGTCATCGATGGCACGGACAAGGGCGGCATCACGGAGGCCGTGAACTGGCAAGGTGGCGGCGGTTTCCGCTATTACAAACTCGCACCCAGTCTGATCGTCAATGACCGCTGGGGCAATGCCGTCATCAACCCCGACTACAAGGCCGCACAACTGGCCGAGGCGCTGTGCAAGCTGGAAGGTTTCAGCTACGCGCCATCGGAAACCCATTGGTGGCGGCACGGACATTCCAGCGAACGGGATTTCATCTACATCACCACGCAGAACCTCTCCGCCGAGCAATTGCAGGCACTGGCCGATGAGGTCGGGGGCAATGTATTCGCACAGGCGCAATCGTCGCCGGACAATGGGCGAATGAATTCGCCCCTACATTTTGTTGCCTCCTTGCTGGTGTGTTGCGCGGCCTTCCACGGTGTAACCGCAGCCAAGGCCGCCGAGCGCTGGCCGAATCTGACGCTGAAGAAAATCCCCAAAATGGTCCTGGCCCGCTGCGAATGGGGCCACGACGACTACAGCCTGAACGTCACCAATCTGCCGATGGCGCAGCCCACACCTCCGGGCACTCTCACGCAGGGCGAGGGGAAAAGCGCGCAGAGGACGAACCCGGCGCAAGGCAATTTGTTTGGAGAAGAGGCGTCATGAAAATCGAGCAGTTGCAACAACGGATCCGTCTCGGTGAAGACTCCACCCTGGAGTTGAAACAACTGCTGTTGCGCGACGATGGAAAGACCATCGAGCCACATCCCGACGGGCTATCGGATGAACTGGCGGCGCTGGCGAATGCCAAGGGCGGGGTCTTGATTCTGGGCGTCGATGACAAGAGCCGGGAGATCAGCGGCATTGCCACGGCGCAGCTTGATCGGGTGGAGGCCTGGCTGACAGCCATCTGTAACGACCGCATCAAACCACCCCTGGATGTCGTGACACACCATGTCGAGCTACCCGACACGCAAGGGGTATTGCGAGCGGTGATCGTGGTGGAGGTGCCGCAAAGCCTCTGGGTGCATCAAAGTGCGCATGGCTACTTTCGCCGGGTGGGTCATGCCAAACGCGAATTGCCGCCCGACGCCCTGGCGCGGCTGTTTCAGCAACGCAGTCAGGCCCGGATCATTCGCTTCGAGGAGCAGGAGGTACCAGATTGCCATTTTGACGATCTGGATGCATTACTGCTACGGCGTTTCATCAAAGCCGATCAGGGCGATGCCGTGACCCAGCTTGGGCGGCTGCATCTCTTGAGCCTGCGCGACGGCGAGCCGCTTCCCACCGTCGCCGGGGTGCTGCTGTGCACCCTTAACCCGGCGCGCTGGTTGCGCAATACCGAAATCATCGCGGTCGCCCATGCGGGTGTTCGTCACGATCCCAACGATCAGATCGATGCACTGGAAATTCAGGGGCCACTGGACCGACAGATTTTCGATGCCTTCCATTTTGTACGCCGCAACATGCAAACAGCGGCGCGCAAGCATTTTGGACGGGTCGATTACCCGCAATATCACCTGGACGCGGTCTTTGAAGCCATCGTCAATGCGGTGGCGCATCGGGATTATTCCTTGTATTCCCAGCGGATTCGGTTATTCATGTTTGCCGACCGGCTAGAGATTCATTCGCCGGGCGCCTTGCCCAATACGCTTTCCCTGGAGTCGATGAGCCAGTTGTCGGTGTCGCGCAATGACATTCTGGCGAGCCTCTTTTCTCGCTATTACCCGGTTAATGATCCCGCCTTGGGCAAGAGTTATCTGATGGATCGCCGAGGGTTCGGGGTGGAGATGATTTTGCGTGAAAGCGAGAAATTATCCGGGAAACGACCCCTATACGAAGCCTTCGGCGACTTGGAGTTGTGTTTGACGCTCTATGCGCAGGAACTCCCCGCGGAGGGGAAAGCATGAATACCAGGGCATTGAATCATGTGATGGGACGCTTGTCGCTTCGCTCCCCGCAGGCGGAATCGCTTTTGAGATTGGTGCGTGCGCTTGAAGCCGCACCTGAGTTGCTGGGGCACGAGCGGGTTATCTCGGCCATCCTTTCGACGCTGAATGCCGAGTTTCCAACCCTGGAGGACTTCGAGCGGGAGTTTCCATCCTTGTGTTTCGCGCTCGCCACGGGTGTCGGCAAAACCCGCTTGATAGGGGCGTTCGTTGCCTATCTGCATCTCAATGCCATTAACTTAAGCCTCAGCGGCAGCGCTTGTAGTTCCGGTGGAAGCCCTGGATCTTTGCGGGTTTCATCGGTCGCGGGAAAGACCGGTCGGGTCTGACGGCCTCAACGGTCATCGCCAT
>JBATOB010000509.1:0-2601 GCA_049290655.1 Chromatiaceae bacterium
TTCCTTGAGCTTTTCGTACTCATCGACACAGGCTTCCTGGCGGGTGCTATCGGCCTTGCCGGGAATGAGCTTGGCCTTCTTATCGACGTAGCGCAGGCGATGCCGCAGGGCGGTCATACCGCTCTGGGAATAGCGGACACCAAAACGCTCGGCCACCCAATGCACCACCGAGGCGACGGTGAGATGGCGCTGAAGATGCCGATGGGCATCGAGTTCGCACCACTCGGCATCCGCCAAGAGGGCCTCGCTGCCGATGAAACTCAGGCGCAGCAGCTCAGCGAGACCGCCTGGCTGGTAACGTTTGAAGTAGGTGCGGACGGAATCCGGATCAAGGAGCAGCGCCTGACCCACCGGCGCCGCCGTCCACCCCTCGGCCCGCAGGATGACTGCAGTGAGGCGATAGGCTTCACCTACATTCAGGGCCGCCCGATGCGCGGCACGCCGTTCGGCGAGTTGGCGGGGGTTGAGGCGGTAGTCGAACAGGGGGCTAGATTACACAAATCTGACGAGAGTTACAGCGCCTTTCCAGCCGAAAATTGAAATGCGACCGGGATATATTGATTCTCCCCGCTTAAGCGGATTTGCTTTAATGGACGCCTTGATTGCAGTCGTGGTGGTTGGTGTTGGTTTATTCGGTATAGCGCGACTCAATTCGGTAATGTTGGCCAGCACGAGTATTGCGAAAACCCGTGCTGAGGCAACGCAACTCGCCGAAGGTAAATTAGAGGAAATTCGGATTCAACAACCCCCGGCAATAAAACCGGGCAGTAGTGCATCTCCTGAGTCTATTGTGGGCGTCAATGCCAATTTCCAGCGATCCTGGTCTATCACACCCACTGATCTTATTGACCTTGATAATTTTTCCGTTTGTGTATTTTGGGGTGAGGATTGTGCAGAGGATGAGGAAAGGAAGGTTGAGCTCCACAGCCTTGTTACCTGGACGGATCTGAGCACGTCGGCAGCCATTGGCAGTGGCCAGGGTGTCGTAGCGGGTGGTTTGCCGATAACTCCAACAGGTCGCGCCCGAGAGGGAGGGGATACTACTTATACGCCGAATTATCCACCGGCGGGTTCGGTCACTAACGCGAACGATGGCACAAGCATTTATCAGAACGGGGGAAAGACGGAGCTGATCGAGACGGCTACGGGTAACGTTTTGTTAACGATCGATGATGGCATAAATTTCAGTACTATTTCGGGAAGTGTGTATATCACTTGGGGTTCGGCGGTGAATAAGATGAAGGGAATCCGAATTAACATGGATATAGTCAACAATTATATCCGGGTTTTAGGTTCCGCTGGCTCGGTCTGCCGTCAATTTGTCTCGGGTGGAGGCACGACACTCCCTACTTATTCACCGTTCGGTACCACGACATATTCTTACTTCAATTATAAGTGCTACATGAGTGCTGGTTGGTGGGGTAATATTGCCATTGTACGTTTTGATGGTGGTGACCGAGTCTGTCTAGGGGATCCGAATATTTCACAGTCCGATGACGCTCCAACCTCGCGACGTCCTTTTTTGAGTTCAGTGCGTAGTTACCGGGGCTACACACCGGAATGCATTGCTTCCCCGACCAGTACGGATTGTAAATCCATCGGGATAGGAATGAATGGCACGGTTTATACCAGTGTTAATTATGACAGCAGTGGTTATTCACCACGGCATGATTTTCTCTTAACAACTATCAAAGGGCAGCCGAGTAATTCCGATTGTGATGATCAGGAAAGTCAGCCAAGCCTATCTACCAATCCGTTTACCTTTGCCCCACCTTTTTATCAAGGAAACACCGGGCTGCTGTTCTGCTTGGGCATCAATTGTCCCTTTGAGAGTGGTTTCACCACATCCGAGACGAGTTTCGTAATGACGGTCAATACGACGTCCCCCTCCCCACCCGCTGTTCAAGTGGAGGGGGGTAATTGCACCACTCCCACGCAAGTCACTTCTTCCTTCATCTATAATTGCGAGATTGATTGGATTGGATGGGCAGGCGAGTATTGGTCCGGGAAGATCGGCTTTTTGAAGAATGATGGTACGCTGCTCGACGGTCAATTGAGCAATGTTGCTCTTGGGGATGTTTTTCCATCTGGAAAAGTTGTTACTCTTGAAGGCGTTCATGGTATTGGATGCGATGGCGAATGTATTCAATTTAGCAGTGTCTCCAAGGATGTTGCTTCATTCATTTTAAGCGTTACTGCGCCATAAGTTGATTTTCATGCGGAACGGCTTTCTTGGGGAGGTTGTACTATTGCCATCCTTGCTCCCGGCAGCGCGGTGGTGAACCCGGTCTTGGTCAGCCCCGATCAGGTCGCGATAGAGGGCAAGTTCGATACGTAACTCCTGCCGAGCGAGAGGTTGGCGCTGGGGATCAAAAGTCCCGCAGGTCTGGCCCCGCCTAGAGATCCGCATGGGCACCTTAGAGACTGTCTAAATACTTATTTGTCCAGCCCCGTGTGATTATATACCGAGACGGAGTTATCCGCTATTCTTAGCGAGGGACGTTCTGCGCACCCTGAGGGAAGAGGTTAAACGCACGCGTCCCGCAACGCGCAAGACCAGGGCAACGACTGACCGGAGACCGGCGAACCATGAATCTGAAT
>JBATOB010000510.1:0-4601 GCA_049290655.1 Chromatiaceae bacterium
ATATAGGCGTTGAGGGCCACATTGGCCAGCGCGCAACCGGTCGCGTCCGGGTATTCCCGCAGCAGCGCCAGCATCAGGTTGCTCTCGAAGGACTTGGTCGCCATCTCCAACACGCTCACGCCATGCAGCCGGCTGACCTGGGTCTGCGGGTCCATCTGGGAGGCGCCCGAGGCGTCTTTCATGGTTTGGCGCGGGAACACCGCACCGACCTGTTCGGCCAGGCGGGCGATTTGCCGGTTATAAGGCGCAATGGCCTCTACCACCGGCAGGTCCAGCTTCTCGGGCAGATCGAACTTGTCGTCGCTGGCGAACCAGCACTTCAGGGACAGGTCGCCTCTGGGCGCAAAGTCGGGCTCGATCCCATGCAGGCGCATGACGGCCGTCAGGGCCTCCGGGATGTAGCCGATATTGGTGACCACGGCCCCCCTTTCGGTGAAAACGGGATGCTCGGGCGTATAGACGTGGGATACGCCCAGCTTCTCCATAAACCAGCGTTCCTTTTCGGCCGCATTGTCGCCACTGCCGGCGATGGCGCCGGCGTGACCGCAGGCGCGGGTCAGTTTGTCCTTCCAGCGGCCGACGATGCAAGCGATGACCGGTTTGCTGAATTCCAGGTTCTGTTCGTAGTAACCGCCGGGCTCGATGTACATCACGGCGGCCTTACTGCGCGGGTCGTGGTGGAGGGCGTTGACGAACTCTCGGGCGGCGAAGTGGATATAAACGTCCTTTCCCGACGACAGCGAGACGGTGGTGCCCCAGCCGGCGCTCAACAGATAGGTGGCGATGGTGGTGGTGAAGTTGCCGGAGTTGGAATAGAGGGCGACGGTACCGGGGACCAAAGACTCCTCGGGGGCATCGCCGCCAAGGGCGCCGCCGATGCGCACGTGGTGATGGGCGTCCGCGATACCCAGGCAGTTGGCGCCGAACACATCGACGCCCTGCTGCTGGCAGTATTGGCGGATGACCCGCGAGTCCGCCAGGGGTACCTTTTCGGTGAGGATCACGATCTTATTGATCTCCGGATTCACCCGGACCGCCTCGATCACGGCGTCCTTGACCCCGGCCGGGGGCATGTAGACCACGGCGACATTGAAGTGGTGCCCGGCCTGCAGGGCCTCGGCCACGTTGTTGTAGACGGGGATATCGCCGATCTGGGTCTTGAGCGTAGCCCCGCTGCGCCCGGGCATGGTGCCGCAGACGATGTTGCCTCCCGAATAGACGTGGCTGACCGGCGTCACCTTCTGGCTCTCACTGCCCAGGATGTTGATGACACAGACCCGATCCTCGGCGACGGCGATCTGCTCCAGCGAATCGATACCGACGTAAAATTGCTTGAACGCCGCGACCCCGTGGGGGTGCACTTGGTATCGAGCGGCATCGTCTGTTTTATTCATGTTGTTGATCTCCTCGTCTCTAACGGATACCCATGGAGCGGGCGATGGCCGCCTTGCCGCCCCCGTGATCCATCCAGTCGTCGATGGACTTGGCGTAGTCGACCACGGAACTCATGGAAGAGTCATAGCCGAACATACGGAAGGGGACCTTGAGGGAGTCCAGGGTATCCTTGAGCATGCTCATACCACGAACCAGGTTGGGGCCCCCGCGGCCCACCACCACGAACAGGGGTTTGGGCCCGTGGGTATTGAAATAGTCGTGCAACGCATCGGCCATGCCGCGGAAGGTCTCGAAGATGTCAGTGTTATTCGCCTTGCCGCCGATGATGAACAAGACGTTGCTCTGGGAGAGCCAGTAGCGGTAGACAATGCGGCTGATGTCGAACATCTTTTGATACGGCGGGTTGCCGCCAAAGTCCGAGGAGATGGTGGCAGTGTCTCCCAACATCTCGGTGACCAGGGCATTGGCCCCACCGCCGAAGGTCATGGCGGTGATGGTGCCCAGATCGTTGATGATAAACACGTCGGACTGACCCTGGTAGGTGCGCAACTGGTTGACCTCGCTCTCGAAGTCCGACAGCTCGGTGCTGAACAGACTGGCCGGGAGCCCCAAGCGCTTCCAGGCCGGGTCGTCGCCGTCCAGCGCGCATTTGAAATCGCAGGCCATGGGAACGAGCCGCCCCTTGTCGTCCGGCATCATGCGCACGGGGTTCAGCTCCAGGGTCGACATGCCGTAATCGTTGAACAGGTCCCAGAGCTTGGGAATGTTCTGCACCAGGGGGCTGATGATCTCGTTGGGCGCCTTCAACCCGTTGAGGATATTGGAGACCACGAAGCCCTTGAGGCCGGTGAGGGGATCGAACGGGACGCTGGCGATCAGGTTGGCGGGTAATTCCTCGATATCCATGCCACCGTGATAGGTGAGGGTCAGGGTCGGTGCCCGAAAGCGGGTATTGTCGGTAATCGAGATGTAGACCTCGTGCTTGGCGGGGACCGCACCCTCGAAGGTGACGCCTTCCGACTTGGCGGAGGTGTGGCCGTGTTGATGACGAACGAAATACAGCCGCTCGCGCTCGGCCAGGGCGGTGGCGAGATCCTTGGCTTGGCCGATCAGTCCCGCCTTGCCCTTCTTGCCCACGCCACCCTTGAATATCGGCTTGATCAGTATCCGGCCCCAGCGTTTGAGCAACCCGCGGATCTCCTCGTCCGTGGCCTGGGGACCCAATATCTCGGCCGTCGGAAAATCCACGAGTTTCAGGAGCTTAGCTCCCCACAACATGCCAGTAATCTGCATCGTCTGCTCCTCGTTTCCTTGTTGTAATGGTGCCCTGGATCGCCCCGGGGCGCGCCAAGGGCCGGGGGAGCGCAGGTTGTTCGGGAGAAATACGGCAAGACCACCCCATGACTCGTCACCACGCATCATGGGCAAGCGGGAATCGAAAGACGGGGAAACCGGATAAATCCAGCGTCGTTGCCAGATTTATCCGGTCCACCATGGATGGGATATTACCATGCCAATCGCAACGTTGCCGTAATCGTATTATGAACCATAATTTGAAAACTGTGCAGGATAATTAAGCGCCGCGAGGAAATTAAGTTAATTAACTTATTATTAATAAACGATGTACTTGTGGGCTTCAAGATTTGGGGTTCAAGTCCGGATAATCTGGCGATTTTCCGTTGGCAGCGAATTCAGTTCCTTGGCATGTTCCACAAGATTTTTTTGAATGCCAACGAGTCTTAAGTTTAAGGCAAATTGCTGGATGGCGTTACCACCCTTAATATTCTGCTGGAAAATGGAATGAGACTAGCGTAACTTTTTAAAGCGGAAATCGCGAGGCTCCCCTTCGGGCTAGCCAATTCCATAAGAATGCCCCCTTGCCGATCGCGGAGCGAGGGAATAGCGCAACCTCCCCGGGGCGGTTGCACTCTCGGTTCATTCCGCGTCCACATCGGTACATTAAGGTAAAGGGGGATGTCTATGGAAATCATCACCACGGATATTGCGATTATCGGGGCTGGCGGCGCTGGCCTGCGCGCCGCCATCGCCGCGGCCGAGAGCGATCCGGGACTGAAGATTGCACTGATTTCAAAAGTCTATCCGATGCGCAGCCACACCGTGGCCGCCGAGGGCGGTGCCGCGGGGGTCATCGGAAAAGGCGACAGCCTGGAGCATCATTTTCATGACACGGTGGCGGGCGGAGACTGGCTGTGCGATCAGGACGCCGTTGACCTGTTCGTCAAGCAAGCCCCATTGGAGCTGACCCAGCTCGAGCACTGGGGCTGCCCCTGGAGCCGCACCCCGGACGGTCATGTCAATGTCCGCCCATTCGGCGGGATGCAAATCGAACGGACTTGGTTCGCCGCGGACAAGAGCGGATTCCACATCCTGCACACCCTGTTCCAGACCTCGCTCCAGTTTCCCTCCATCCAGCGCTTCGACGAATACTACTGCACGGACCTGCTGGTGGAGGATGGTCGTTGCGTGGGCCTCACCGCCATCGAGATGCGGACCGGCTTGATGCGCCTGTTCCGGGCCAAGGCCGTGATCGTTGCCACCGGCGGAGCCGGCTGGATGTTCCCCTTCACGACTAACGGGGCCATCAAGACCGCCGACGGCATGGCGATGGCCTATCGGGCGGGTATCCCTCTGAAGGATATGGAGTTCGTCCAGTATCACCCGACAGGCCTGCCCGGCACTGGCATACTACTCACCGAGGCGTGCCGCGGGGAGGGCGGCATCCTGGTGAATAAAGACGGCTACCGCTATCTGCAGGACTACGAACTCGGCCCCCCCGATCCCTGGCCGCGCCTGAAGGCCATGGAGCTGGGGCCGCGCGATCGCCTGAGTCAGGCCTTCTGGCATGAGCAGCAGAAGGGGCGTACCGTCAGCACCCGCTGGGGTGAGGTGGTGCATCTGGATCTGCGCCACTTGGGCGAGAAGAAGATCAACGAGCGTCTGCCGATGATCCGCGATCTGGCCACCAGTTATGTAGGGGCGGACCCGGTGCATGAACTGGTGCCAGTGCGTCCGGTGGTCCACTACATGATGGGTGGCATTCACACGGATATCGATGCCGCCACGCCCCTGCCGGGGCTATACGCGGCGGGGGAGTGCGCCTGCGTCAGCATCAACGGCGCCAACCGCCTGGGATCGAACTCGCTCACCGAGCTGCTGGTGTTCGGCGGACGGGCCGGCCGCCATGC
>JBATOB010000511.1:0-2300 GCA_049290655.1 Chromatiaceae bacterium
CCGGGGTGGACATGGCGCTGGCCGGGACTTCCCTGGGTGGGGCGGCCTTTCTGGGTGCCGTCGCGGGCGGGCTGCTGGGATTCGCGGGTGGCAGGGCCCTCGCCAAACTGGATATCGAGATCAAACCAGGCACCGCGCGCTTCACCGCGGGTCCGGTGTCCAACCCCAAGTTCCCCTTTATCCTGCTCGACCGTGCCCTGCTCTACAGTGCCCGGGCCATGAACTGGGCCCACGGACGCCAGGCTGCTGACGAGGGTGCTCCGGATAAGGTCCCGGAGGCCCGGATCCCGGTTGTGGGGTTCACGGAAGAGCTGAGCGCCGCCGAGCAGCGCGAGCTGGCCCGCTTTTTCGCCGCTATTCGTAAGGGTAAGGCGGCGGACGGGGAGGAGGCTTGCCGGACCATCATTAAACGCGTCCTGCGCGATCTCTCCGAGAATCGCATCGACAGCCGGGTTCATCTTTGAGCCGGGAAGGTCCCGGGTGGGCTTTAGGCGTCATGGGCGGAGTTCCCCATGCCGCGACAACGGGGCGGCCGAGGCAGTGACTGGCTAACCAAGATAGGACCTTATGAAAACAAACCATATCGACCCCTGTTGCGACGTCCTCATCATTGGCGGTGGACCGGCCGGCTCTACCGCGGCCGCCCTGCTAGGGGAGAAAGGCCACCGGGTCACGCTCTTGGAAAAGGCACGGCACCCGCGCTTCCATATCGGTGAATCCTTGCTGCCGGCTAATTTGCCACTGCTCGAGCGGTTGGGCGTGCGTGCCGAGGTCGAGGGTATCGGCATGGCGAAATGGGGGGCCGAATTCATTTCCCCCTGGCACGAGCACAGCCAGTCCTTTGAGTTCGCGGATGCCTGGGATAAGTCCATGCCGTACGCCTACCAGGTGCGACGTTCCGAGTTCGACGAGATCCTGATTCGCAATGCCTGTCGCAAAGGTGCCACCGTCATCGAAGGCTGCCGCGTGCGCGACGTGGAATTCCTGCCGAACGGCGAAGGCGCTATCGTCCGGGCGGAGCATGACGATGGCCGCGCGGAGTCCTGGCAATGTCGCTTCCTGATCGACGCCTCCGGCCGTGACACCTTCCTGGGCAACCGGTTTAAGGCCAAGCACCGGAATCCCAAGCACAACAGCTCATCGCTCTATGGCCACTTCAAGGGCGCGCGGCGCAATCCGGGCAAGAAGGAAGGCCACATCACCATCTTCTGGTTCGAACATGGGTGGTTCTGGTTTATTCCCCTCGCGGACGGCACCACCAGCGTCGGCGCCGTTACCTGGCCTTACTATCTGAAGACCCGCACTAAACCGCTGCAGGCTTTCTTCATGGATCTCATCGCCATGTGCCCAGCCCTCGCGGAGCGACTCCAGGGCGCGGCATTGGTGTCGGAGGTGGAGGCCACGGGCAATTTTTCCTATACCTGCGACCACACCCACGGCACCCGCTACCTGCTGTTGGGCGATGCCTTTGCCTTCATCGATCCGGTTTTCTCGTCCGGCGTCATGCTGGCTATGAACAGCGCCTTCGCCGGGGCCGAGGCGGTGGATACTTGTCTCCGAGAACCGGGCAAGACCGCTCAGGCCTTACAAGAATTTGATCGGATCATGAAGCACGGACCCAAGGAGTTTTCCTGGTTCATCTACCGCGTCACCAATCCCACCATGCGCGATTTATTCATGGCGCCACGCAATGTCTTCCGGGCCAAGGAGGCCTTGCTGTCGGTATTGGCTGGCGACATCTTCGGCAAGACGCCCATCTGGCGTTCCGTACTGGCATTCAAGGCGATCTATTATCTCGCCTCCCTGGCCAACCTGAAGCCGACGGTCATGGCCTGGAAGCGGCGTAAAATGAATATCCGCTACGTGGAAGACTCCGAAGAGATCAGCTACCGATGAAGCCTACGGGCGATATCCTGCGGCTGGAATATCTACCCGCATCTCGGGTTTGCCAGCACGCACACGACGAACAGGACAGCACACTCGGCGGCGTTTGCTTTTCGCACCCCGCCATCTCTCATGATACCGTGGAGCTGCCGCTCGTGGCCGTGGACATGCGCTTGCCGGCAGGCCAAGAGGCCATCTGCGAGGTCTGGCATAGCCAGGAACCCCTGCATTCCGGCCGGCATGGCCATATCCGTTATCGTCAGGGTAAAACCTTGCTGTTCGGCTGTCTGACCTTGGAAGAAGCTGCTGGGGATAGGCCCCTGGATTCGCGCGCTCCCCTGCAGGTCGCGACGGAGGCCGCCTATCAGTCTGTCTTTGAGCTACTCGAATCTCGCGGCTATAACGCAGTTCTGCGC
>JBATOB010000512.1:0-6077 GCA_049290655.1 Chromatiaceae bacterium
GCCTCGACCCGGCCGACAAATTCCATGGCGGGCCTGATCTCGCGTTGGACGACGGTGGCGACCCCGACCGATGGCGGTGGCGCTGGGGTGGACGGCGCGGCGATCTCGCCGGTCGGCTTGCAGCCCGCGAGGCCGATGGCCAGGGCAATGACTGGAAGGACGCAAAAGCGCTGCATGGTGACTCCCGAAACTGAAGTAAGGCGAACCGTCAAGCCGCCCCGCATAGGGACTCGGGCAGGGTTGGCGGAACAAAATCCCAAAATCCAAGGAGCCGCGCCTGGGAACCCCCTGGCAACGGCGGCACGGGGAGGATTTTACTTCATAAGACGTGCGATTGGGTTGTTGGGAACTTATTCACCCGGCGCAGCCACGGTAGATGTAATCTCTTCCTGACTAAATCGCGATGGGGTGTCTAAAAGGTGCCAATTTTCTTAAAGAGTCGGCGGCCACGTTGAGCGGGAAGGCAAACCGATATTAATAATACTGTTGGGCGTCTTCCATAATTGGAAAATTTAATTTAAAATCCAAATCGTCATCTCTACAACTCGAGGAATTAACCCATGTCCAGCCTGGCCGAGATTCAAGCCCAAATTGATGCCCTGCAAGAACAAGCCAACCTAATCAAGAACCGCGAGAAAGAAGGGATTATCTCGGAACTACGGGAAAAAATTAAAACTTATGGCTTGACCGCGGCGGATTTGGGGCTATATGTTCCTGAAGCGACAGTCGTTAGGCGCGCCCCGCGAGGTTCGAAAATCGTCTCGAAACCGGAACCCAAGTACCGCGATGAAAATGGCAATGAATGGTCCGGTGGGCGTGGAAGGCGGCCGCAATGGGTGATAGCCGCGATGGAGGCTGGGGAAGATTTGGAAAACTACCGCATAGCCGGATAGCCTGGATAGGAAGTCCTGAAAGCCAATGCGGTCGGCATTGGCTTTTTTGGGCTATCACTGACCACCCTTTTCCCTCGCTCATTCTTGCCCCCCATTCCCTATGGGCGGGAACGCTAGACCTCGAACTCGTTTAATTCAAGCCCTGGTCACTCGGGGTGAGGCGAGAGCGTATCCATGCCAAGACCTTCCTGGCCAGGAGGGGAAAGATTCCCAGCAGGACCAGGGAGCCGAGGAGACCGGGGGATAGGATGTCCGCCAGGTCATCCACCTCGGCGAGTTGGGTGCCGGCATTCACATAGATGAGGATACCGGCCAGCATGCCGGTTTGAGTCACCCCGTAAAAGGTGCGGGTCTGCATGGGCGAGAGCCCCATCACCAGATTGATCATAAAGAAGGGGATGACGGGTACCAGCCGCAGCGAAAAGAGATAAAAGGCCCCGTCCTTGGCGATGCCGGCATTGACGGCGGCAAGGCGCTCGCCGAAATGGCGCTGGACGCTGTCATGCAAGACGAAGCGCGAGAGCCAAAAGGCCAGGGTGGCCCCGAGGGCGGCGGCAAAGGAGGCGATCGGAACCCCCTTCCAGAATCCGAACAGGGCACCGCCGATAACCGTCATGAGGGCGGCGATGGGCAGGAAGAGAGTGATGAGGATATAGGCCGCCATGTAGCCGCCGATGACCAGCCAGGGGTGTTGTTCGTACCAGGCGACAAAGGAGTCGTGGCTGGCATGGAAGGCGTCCAGGGTGAGGTGTTGGTCCAGACCCAGAGCCAGGAAGGCCCAGACCAGGACGGCCAGGGGCAGCAACAGGGCTAGGCGTTTCATGATGGGCGCCCGTGTGACCTCGGTCTGGAGGCGTGCATGCCCCAGGGAGAATCCCTGGGGCTGGGGGGATCAGCTCAGGGCCTTGGCCTTCAGCTTGGCGTATTCCGCTTCATTGATGGTGCCGGTATCCAGCAAGGCCTTGGCATCGGCGATTTGTTCCGCCGGGGACTTGCCGGCGACCTGACGGATGTAAGCATCGGCGTCGGATTTGGCCTGGGTGTAAACGGCGCGCTCGCGCTCGGCCATTCCGCCGCCGCGGGCCAGAAGATAGACGAGTAGGGTCAAGACTGGAATGAATAGTAGACCAATGATCCACAGGGCCTTGAAGCCGCCGCCGAGCTCGGGATCTCGGAAGAGGTCAACGATTACATGGAAGAGGACGATGAGATAGGCCACGAACAGGACGGTGGAGGCGATGAGTTGAAGAATATCCCAGAATTGGGTCACGATGATTTTCCTTGTTAAGTAGGCGGGTGTCCGACATGGACGCCCCAGGTTTCGGACGGATGTCTTGCCACGGGTTCCCGGCTGGCGGGGTCGTGGCCGTTAGTTTTCGGTTGGCTCCAGTCCTTGCCACTGCCGCAGGGTGGCCAATATGGGGGCAATGGCCGGCGGTTCCGGGTTGCCCGAGAACAGTCGGCGAATCATGCCGCGATGGGAGGCATCGACCACCCGGGGTTTGACGGCGGTCAGCCGGGCGGATTCCAGGCTCACCAGGCCGTCCCCCAGCCCCTCGCCGAGCTGGGCATCCAGGTCTTCCAGTTCCCTGGCCAGTTCACCCACCCCAGCGGCGACCGCCGCCGCCTTCAAATCCGCCAAGCGCTCGCCGGGGGGACCGATCAGCCGGCCGGCGATGATAAACACCGGCACGCTCGCCGGCCAGGGGCGGGCATTGAGTTCATTCAGGAAAGCGCTGCCCGGACGCAGATCGATCTTGGCCTCGCCAAGGCCGTCCCTCAGTCCGGCCAGCGGGTCGAGCGGGCCTGGGCGCTCGCTGGCGAGATGATCGCGTAATTCCAGCCAGATGCGCAACCGCGCCCACTCCGAACCATGATTGGGGGTGCCTATCAGGATGACGCCACCGATCGGCGCACCACCCACCCGCGGACTCGTCGCGACCGGGTGCCGCCAACGGGAGACGAATTCCCGCGCTACCAGCCCGCCCATGCTGTGGCCAATGAGAACCAGCGGTCGGTCCGCGGGCAATTCCAGCCAGTGTTGCGCCAGGTAGGCGGTGCTGCGGTCTATGCCCTGGTCGTTGGGATAACGAAACTCCCAGACAGCGAAACCGGCCTGCGTCAGGGCTGGCGCCAGGTCATCCCAAATATCGCCGGGCTCATCCAGGCCATGAATTAACAGGACCGGCGGGGCCTGGAGCGCGTCCATCGGGTCACGCCGATGAAGGCCGTGCCAGCCGTCATCCGGCGACATGGCGGTGGGAAACCAGGTATGAAGCTGTTGGCTGATCAGGCTACGCAGGTGGCGGTCGGAGCGCGGATTATCCCCGGACCACCAGGTCCAACCCAGTGTTAGGGTGGCCAAGGCGACCAAGGTGATAGCCAGCCGGCGTGGCCAGCGTCGTGGACTTCCTTGCGTGCGGTCTGGCATGGCCGGCTATGAGTGCAAAAAGCCTTTGGAAGTTGCCCCGATGACCGGGGCAAAACAGGCCGCCTAGGATTTAGGCCGACTGCGCCACGGCATAGGCGCGGCTGGTCCGGAAGAGGAGCCAGAGGCCCATCATGGTCACCAGGACCTCGGCGGCCATGGTCATCACCAGGGCCATGAGGCTCGCCAGATCGATGGCGGAGACAAAGGTCGCGCCGTCCAGTTGGATAGCAGGCACGCCACCTTGGGGGGCGGTCAGGAAGTAGAAAAAGATTTGGCCCACATCGAAGAGCATCACCAGGATGGAGAAGGCGACGCCCAGGCTGCTGGCCACCAGGCCGGTCCAGACCTTGCCAGCTACTTCCTCGCCGGTGGGACGGGAGGCGGGGTCGGCGATCCGCTTGCCCAGGCCGCGGTAACGATGGAACCAGAAGGTGGTGAAGAAGAGGATGAGGATGTTGCCCAGGGTCAGCCACTCGACAATGGGGACCCCGGAGCGGGTGCCAGACAGGTTGCCGGCATAGAAGAGCACGAAGATCATGACCGCCACCGGGAAGGTGCCCAGCACCAGTTGCGACCAGAAGCCAATTCGGCCCGTCCTCTCGAAGGTAACCGCCAAGCTCTCGACCTTGGCGTATTGGGGATCATCCAGCGTGTTCTTGAACATAAGTTTCCTCGGCCGTCAGGGGTGGGCTATGGGTCAGGGTAACTTGGGTCGCCTGGGCTGTGATCCTGATCCAGCCGATGTGGGGTCCAAGCCAGGTTTAGGGAAAGAGGGCGTGCCAGATGGCGGGATGTTAGTCCTCGGGATGGCTACGGGCAAGGCCAGGCTTGCAAGAGCTGTTTGCGTGCGGATGCTCATGGCCCAAACCCGGTCCAGGATCAGGGTTTACCCTTGACGTTCAGGTACAGGCTGAGCGCGGCGATGATTAAGGCCAAGGCCGCTCCAAAGGCGAGAATGTCGCTCCCCCCCGTCCAGGCCACCGCCTCGCGCAAAAACAAGACCGCGAGGACGGCGATAACGATGCTGACCAGATTGGCTTTCACCGCTTCGAGGCTTGGAACTATCAGCCAGCGTGGCAAGGGCAAGGTATCGTCCACAAACAGGGTGTAAAGACTGATGCTGATCATGTACATGCCGATGGCGATCAAAAAGACATCCACTACCTCGATCAGTCCCACCGCTAGAACCTTCACGTCCGTGGTCGAGAGGGCGCTGCCCTGAATGAGGTCGAGCAGCCTCACGGCCAGGGCGATTGTCTCGAAAACCATGAGCCCCAAGGCGGCAAGGAAGGTGCCGACGATGGGGAGAAGAATGATGAAGCGGGTCGAGGCAAGCAGGCGGCGAAACATGGGATGCGGTTTACAGGAATAATCGTCTTTGTCGGGCGCTAGAAAAGGGTTTCGGAACCGCCGAGCTGTCTCAAAACCGTTCAAGGGGTTGATCGAGCAGGTCGTTCAGGGAAACGCCGATACCGATGGCGTTCTGGCTCCAGTTGTAGTCGATCATGCTGTCGCCATAGCCGGTGAAGGCCTGGAGATAGCCGCGCAGGGGCCCTAACAGTGGCGGCGTGGTCCAGGCAATTTGGGCCGCACCCTTGCCCGTGCTGGGATTGCCCCGGCCCATGAGGGTGAAGCTGTGACCGCCCCACTTGTAAATACCGGTGATGTCGCCGTAGCCCAGGTAATCCTCGATGTCCGGGTTGTCGTCCTCGCCTTCGTCCTCCCCGATGCGATACCAGGGCCGCACCAGCAGGACGAAGTTATCGGTCTCGAAGCCGAAGGTAGCGATGACGCGGTTCCAACTCCGGGACAAGGCATCCGAGCGGCCGTTGGATTGGTGGTTCAGGCCGAGGTTGAAGAGGCGCCAATGGAAACCAGCGCCCAGGGCCAGGTCGGGGTTGTAGGTGAGCATCGCCTCGGGCTCGTAGTTGGTTTCCCGGAAGGGGCTCGACATGGCCTTGTTATAGACCTGCCACTGATTCTGCTGAGTGTAGGCCGCCCAGACGCCGAAGCGGCGATCATCCGTGGCCCAGAGCCGGAACTTGAAGCTGAGCTGGAAGCGGGCCTCGACCGGGTCGAAGTCCAAATCCCCCGGGGGGAAGAGCGGCGTGAAGGGGTGCTCGTTGGGATTGTCGGAGTAGCGGGCGAACAGGAGATAGTTGGGGCGGTAGAGGTTGATCCCATAGCGCGCGGAATCCGGGCTCAGCGCCCAGGCCGTGCCGAGCAGGGAACTAGCGGGCGGGCTTGGCGTAGCCACTGCCGGTCCTGGCCCGGACTCAGCCGGGGTCACGGCTGGGATTGCGTTCCCAGCCGTAATCGGAGGCGCCGTCAGGGGGTTGGCTCTTGGCGGTACCAGCGCGGGTCGCCGCGGCAACCGGGGCCGCCGAGGCGGCGGCGCGGTCATAACAGGCCAGACGCCCCTGGTTGTCGGCGATGGCCGCGCAGGCACCGAAATCAGTTCCCTGCGCATGTGCCCCGGTCTGGGCGGCGATGCCCGCCAGGATGGCCAGGAGGATGCGTGGGCAGGGTACGAACAGGCATCCTTTCATTCTTAAAACGCGTATCTGTTTGATGCAAAAAAATTAAAGGGACCCAAACAGGGCCCCCGGGGTAATGACAATGACGGCCACCAGGTCAGCGGGACGCCGAGTATATCAGAGGCGGGCAGGGCGGCGACCAGGGCGCCAAGGCCGACCAGGCTGGCGACGCGCAGGGCCGGGAGCACGGAGGCATTGGCGCCGGCGTCCATGGTC
>JBATOB010000513.1:0-5190 GCA_049290655.1 Chromatiaceae bacterium
CTTGACAGCCGCGAATGATAGGAGATCACCAAACTCTGCGAGACACCAACGCCACCGAGACCCTTTACCCACGCACCAACCTACGCCTGGTGATAAAACGAGGGTCGGGGCAAATTCCCCCAAGTCAGGTCATCTGGATTTCCTCGTGGGCGAGGGTCAGGAGGCGGCCAGCCTCCCTGGGGAACTGGACCAGGCCGAGGGCAACCGGGTGCTGAATCCGCCGCGGAAGGGCCGGCCCCTACCCCCGCACCCGCCACAATAGCAAGGCGCCGATCAGAAACAGGACCAGGATCGGCAGGAGTGACAGGCGGGGGTCGCCCGTCACCAGGGCCGCCACGCCCACCAGGCCAGGCCCCAGGACCGCCGCGAACTTGCCCAACATGTTATAAAAGCCGAAAAACTCCGCCGCGCGCCCCGCCGGCACGAAGCCGGCGAAGAGGGCGCGACTGAGGGCCTGGATGCCGCCTTGGACCAGGCCGATGACCACCGCCAGGAGATAGAACTCCTCGACCCGCGTCATCCCCGACGCCAGAATCACCACTAGGGCGTAGATGCCGATAGCCAGCAGGATGCCGCGCTTGGCCCCCCAGCGCCCCCCCAGCCAGCCAAAGACCAGGGCCGCCGGAAAGCCGACGAACTGGGTGATGAGCAGGGCGATCATGAGGCTGTCCGCCGCCAGGCCGATGGCGAGGCCAAAATCCACCGCCATGTGGACGATGGTGTCCACCCCGTCGATGTAGAACCAATAGGCCAGCAGGAACAGAAAGGTCTCCCGCCGTTGGCGGATCTCGGCCAGGGTGCGGCCCAGTTCCCGGAAGGCATTCCGCGCCGCCCGCCCCAGGGGCTGATCGCCCTTGCCATCGGCCTCTGGCACCCAGAGGGCCACCGGCAGAGCGAAGAGGGACCACCAGATGGCCACGCCCAGAAAGGCCGCTTGCACCGCCTCTTGCGCCCCGGCAAGGCCAAAGCGGGCGGGAAACAGGGTCATGAGGACATTCAGGGCAAACAGCAGGCCGCCGCCCAGGTAGCCCAGGGCATAGCCCAGGGCGGACACGCGGTTGTAATCGGCGGGGGCGGCCACAGCCACCAGCAGGGCATCATAAAAGATATTGCTGCCGGAAAAACCCACCAGGCCGCAGAGATACAGGGCGAGGGCGAGGCCCCAGTGCCCCTGGCCGACGAAATAGAGGGCGCCGGCGCCCAAGACCCCCAAGGTGGTAAAGATTAGCAGGAAGCCCTTCTTGGCCCCAAGCTGGTCGGCCAGGGCACCCAGGAGGGGGGCGCAGATCACGATGAGGGCACTGGCGGCGGTGTTCGTCATCCCGAGCCAGAAGGTACTGTCGGTCACCGCCAGGTCCGCTGCCCAGAACTGCTTGAAGAAGATCGGGAAGAAGCCGGCCATGACGACGGTGGCGAAGGCTGAGTTGGCCCAGTCGTAACAGGCCCAGGATAAAACCGCGCGACGGCCGTATCCGACCGGGGCCGCCCCCTCCTGTTTTTCGCCCCGAGTCATGGCTCAGGTCGCCGGGGCGTCGTTGGCCAGAATGCCGGCAACCAGGCACATGCGCACCAATTCCGCCAGGGACTCGGCGCGCATCTTGTCCATCACCCGCGACCGATGGGCCTCCACCGTCTTGGTGCTGACGCCCAGGGCGGCGGCGATCTCGCGGTTGGAGCGACCCTCGGTGACCATCGTCATCACCTCATGTTCCCGGGGGGTGAGTTCGGCGAGCCGTCGAGCGATCTCGGCCATTTGCAGGCGATCGACCCGGCGCCGCTGGTCGGCATCCAGGGCCGCGCGCAAACTGACGATCAGGGCCTCGTCGTTGAAGGGCTTTTCGATGAAGTCCAGGGCCCCGGCGCGCATGGCCTTGACGGCCATGGCCACGTCACCGTGGCCGGTGATGATGACCACGGGGATGCGTATCTCCTCCCGCGCCAGATAGGCCTGCAGCTCCAGACCGCTCATGCCCGGCATCCGCACGTCCAGCAACAGGCACCCGGCCTGGCCCGGATAATAGGTACGCAGAAATTCCTCGGCGGAACCGAAGGACTGGGTCCGCAGGCCGGCGGAGGCGATCAGCCATTCCAGGGAATGGCGCATGGCCTCGTCGTCATCGACCACGAAGACAGTGGGTTCGCTTTTCATCGACTCTCTCCCAACACGGAGAATAACCTAACCGATGCAAAGTCTAGCCCATATCCCCCGGCGATTCCTCGGGAACCTCATCCTGGGGAGAGCCTCGTCAAGGCTTGGCACTAAAATGGGTGGGTATTCTGGAACCTTTCCGCCGAGAGCCCCGTTAGACTCGCACCATGCTGGCGGAACTGACCAGCCTCGCCGCCGTGATCGAGGCGATCTCGGCGCGCACCACCTATCGCTTTGGAGCCTCGCGGGCCTACTACGGCATGGTCCGGCAGCGGCTTGAGCAACTGCGTCAACAACGCAGCGAGGGCTTGCAAACCTCGGCATGGGCATCGCCCTCCCCTTCGTGGTCGGCTGTGCCGGGCTCGGCTTGATCGACGCCCACCAACCCAGGACCGGGAGCGGCCGGGGCATCACCTAGACGGTGTCCGCTGCGCTGGCCAAGGGCAAACGTACCTGGAAACGGGTCCCGACACCGGGTTCGGAATCGACCTGGATCTCACCGCCATGGTGGTCCAGAATAGTCTGGCTGATCGGCAGGCCCATGCCCATACCGTTGATCTTGGTGGTAAAGAAGGGATCGAAGAGCCTCGCCATGACCTCCGGGGGGATGCCGGGTCCCGTATCCTCGACCGTGGCTACCGCCCAGTGCCCCTCGCGGCGGCCCCGGATGGTGAGCCGCCGGCGGCGCGGCGGGACCTCCTCCAGGGCGTCTAGGGCATTGCGCACCAGATTGAGGAGCACCTGCTCGATCTGCACCAGATCGACCCGGACCGGGATCTCGCCATCCGCCAGGTCGAGGTCGATGGTCAGCCCCAGCTTGGCGATCTCGAACTCGGCAAAGGCGCTGACCTCCGCCACCATGTGATTGAGATCCACCTGGACGCGCACCGGCGCCTGCTTGCCCACCAGACCCCGGAGGCGGCGAATGATCTCCCCCGCCCGTTGGGCCTGACTGCCGATGCGGTCCATGGCCTGGGCCAGTTCCTCCGGATCGCCGGTCCCCTGGCGCAGGCGCCGTCCACAGCCACTGGCATAGTTGACGATGGCCGCCAGGGGCTGATTGAGTTCGTGAGCCATGCCGGTAGCCACCTCGCCCATGGTGCTGAGGCGACAGACATGGACCAGTTCCGCCTGGTGCCGGCGCAACTCCTGCTCGGCCCGACGCACGGCGGTGATATCGCGGGCATAGATGTTGACATAACCCAGTTCGCTGACCGGGACGAAGAGGCTGAAATAGACCAGGCCGTCGCAGTCGAACTCCCCCTCCCGCTGGTGGCCCTCGGCCAGTGCCTCGCGCGCCAGGGCCAGCCAATTCGCCGGCGGGAGTCCCTCCCCCGCCACTCCCCACATCCCGAGCAGGGGCTCGCTGGCCCGATTAGTGTAGAGCAGGTGGCCGGCGGGGCTGACGCGCAACATGGGATGGGGGCTCTCGCTGGCGAAACCCGCCAGGCTGCGAATCTCCCGGTCCCGCTCCTTGCGCTTGGTGATGTCGTGCAGGTAGAGGGTATGGAACAGCTCATCCTCCAACTGGATGGGGACGACGGAGACCTCCATGGGCACCCGGGTGCCGTCCGCCCGCCGCGCCAAAAGCTCACTGCGGGTCTGGGGCTCGCGTCCCTCGCGCTGGGCGCGGCGCCCTTCCCGCAGCAGGGCATAGAAATTGGACCGCGCCGACCCCGCCAGCAAGAGGCGGCTGAAGCTCTCGCCCAATACCTGGTGGCGGCCATAGCCAAAGGTGCGCTCGGCGGTGGGATTGAGTTCGCGCACCCGCCCATGGCGATCGAGGGTGACGATGGAATCCAGGGAGGCCTCCATGACCGCCGCCTTGAGGGCCTCGCTCTCCCGCATGGCGATTTCATGACGCCGGCTGGTCTCCTCCCGCGCGCGCAGCACCAAGAGCGTGAATTGCTGCACCCAGTCCTCCAGCAGGATCAATTGGTTGGCGCCACGGCTAAAGCCTGGATCGGCGATCTCCAGGGCCTGCCGTGCAAAGCCGGACAGGCGCCTCAGGACCCTATTGAGCCGCGCCGATACCAGGTAGATGACCAGGGTGAAGGTCGCGATGAACACCAGGGCGGCGATACCGCGCTGGCGCCGTTCGAAAATCCGCACATGGCGGGACATCCTGTCCACGCTGTCATGGGAGACAAGGGTGGTGAACAGCAGGTTCAGGTCCGACCCCTCGTAGCCGAACAGGGATTGCGAGGTAATGAGGTAGGCGTTCTTCCACTGGGACAGGGGACTGCCCAGGGTCAGCCAGTCCGGGTCCATGCTGACCAGGACCCGCTGATCATCCGAATTCACCAGGGCGATAGCGCTATCCGAGACCAGTAGGCCCCGCTGGGAGGCGACGAGAAAGGCCTGATCGACCGGGACCAGGACCACCAGGCTACCCATGACGAAGCCTTTGCGATCCTCGACGGCGTCGCTCACCAGCAAGAAGACCCGGTCCTCGAAGATGGCGAATACGGAACGAACCTCGCGATCGTGGCGCAGGTGGTCCTCCACCCCCGCCGCGATCTCGGCGGGCAGACTGACATCGGCGGCGGCATGGATCTCCCGCAACTCACCCTCGCTATCGACCAGCAGCACATGGCTGGGCGGTGCCAGGCCATCGCGCTCCAGAAAGTCTGGCAGCCAGGGGGGGCGCCAACCCGGGTAACGGCGTGGCGTGAAATCCTCGCCCCGGGTCCAGATTTGAGGCTCCAGGTACTCCGCCAGGAGGTGATGCTTGGCAACCAGCCGCGTGGTCGCCGCGTATTGCGCGAGATACTGATCAAAGCGCATCAGGCTCTCCCGCGACCGCAGGTCCAGACGGGACTCGAGTTCCTGGCCGAAGATCCGCCCGATCTGCTCGCTCTGGATCCGCTCCAGCACCCCCCAGACGAGGAGACCCGCCACCAGCCCCACCAGGATGGAGATGACCGGCATGGGCACGCCGCGTAGGAGCCGGAAGAGGATAGGTTTCAGATCAATGCGAATCAAGGCTCTGGCCCTGGTCAGGATCAGGCCCTCGGGAGCGGTCCGAGGGCGGGGTTATA
>JBATOB010000514.1:0-4353 GCA_049290655.1 Chromatiaceae bacterium
GCCTGATAGAGGGCGGCGTCGGCGCGGTCGATCAGGGCCTGGAGGGTCTCGGCCGGTTCCAGGGTGGCGCCCAGACTGATGGTGACGGACAGGTGCTCGACACCGTGGGCAATGGGCGTGGCGGCAACCGTGCCGCGCAACGCCTCCAGCTTGGCCAGGAGTGCGCCGTGCTCGATCCCCGGCAGCAGGATGCAAAATTCCTCCCCCCCATAGCGCCCGACCAGGTCGGACCGCCGCAAGCCCTTGGCGAGCACCCCGGCGATCTCCTTTAACACCCGATCGCCAGCCAGATGTCCATAGGTATCATTGACCCGCTTGAAGTGATCGATGTCCAGCATCACCGCCGCCAGGCTGGTCCCCGCCCGGCTGGCCTGGGCTTGGAGCGCCTCACCGGCCTCGTACAGGTAGCGGCGGTTGTACAGGCCGGTAAGATAGTCGCGAATCGCGGACTCGCGGATGGCCCGGATCTGTTCGATCAGGTCCAGGTTCTGGGTCACCCGGCAGTAGAACTCCTCCACCAGAAAGGGTTTGGTGATGAAGTCGTTGGCACCGGTCTTGAGCAACCGGGCGGGCAGGGACGGTTGGTTGATATCGGAGACCCCGATGATCGCGAGCTCATCGGGGCCCCGCCGCTGTCGCAGGGCCGTGATCAGGCCCAGTCCGTCCAGTTCGGGCATGTTGTAGTCGGTGACCACCAGGCTGATCCCCGGCTCCCGGTCCATGACGGCCAGGGCCTCGCGGCCGTTTTCCGCATACAGCACCCGCAGATGTTGCAGGGCCAGGAGTTCGCCGATGTACTGCCGGTAGGCCCGGGAGTCGTCCACCACCAGGGTCTGAACGTCGCGATTGCGGCGAATGCGCCGGACCAGTTTGGCCGCGTGCTCAATCTCGTAAACACTGGCCTTGACCAGATAGTCCACCACATTCTTGGCCAGCATGCGCTCGCGGGTGGCGTCGTCGTAGTGGCCCGTGAGCACCACCACCGGGATCTCGTGGGCTAGCACATAGTCCACCACCTCGCCGTCCGGGGCGTCCGGCAGGTTCAGATCCACCACCGCCAGGAAGAACCGATCGGGGTCGGACTCGATACTGGCCATGACCTCCGCCAGGGACCCAGCGGTCTCCGTCTCGACCCCCGCCACGGCCTCGCAACGGTCGCGCAGCAGTCGGGTTATGGCCTTGCTGTCATCGACCAATAAGACTTTCGCGCCATAAGTTGTCCGCATGGGGTGCTTCGCTCAGCGTCGGGGGCAAGGAAGAGGGTTGTTGCCTTGGTTCTAGGACGTCAGCCGCCGATAGATGTCGGCCACTTTCAGGGGTAGCTTGCGCACTTCGTCAATCTCTACCCAGTTGGCGTGGCCGTACATGTGCGGCAGATATTCCTTGCCTTCGCGGTCGATGGTGATGCAGAAGGGGTGAATACCGCCGCGGCGGGCCTCGAATAAGGCCTGCCGGGTATCCTCGATGCCATATTGGCCGCGGTAGCTGTCGAAGTAATCGTCGGGCTTGCCATCGGAGAGGGTGATCAGCAGCTTAGTCTTGGCCTCGACCTCGTTCAGCCGTTTGGACAGGTGGCGGATGGCGACCCCCATGCGAGTATATTCCCGAGGCACGATGCCGGCGATGCGCGCCTTGACCGCGGCGTCGTAGGCTTGATCGAAGGTCTTGATGCGGTAGATCTCGCAGCGCTTGCGCGTGGTGCCCGAGAAGCCATGGATGGCATAGCGGTCGCCCAGGGTCTCCAGGGACTCGCACAACATGATGAGGGACTCGCGCTCCGCATCATTGATCCAGCCCTTGGTGGAGCCGCTCATATCAACCATGAACATCACCGCCAGATTGCGGTCGGCGCGGTGCCTC
Organism: Chromatiaceae bacterium; assembly: GCA_049290655.1. Taxonomy (GTDB): domain Bacteria; phylum Pseudomonadota; class Gammaproteobacteria; order Chromatiales; family Chromatiaceae; genus M0108. Next base: position 1,861 of record JBATOB010000514.1, read on the forward strand.
TGCATAAAGAGTTGTTCGCTCATCTCGCGCCCGTCCCGGGCATTGGCCAGGGCCTCCACCAGGGCGTCGATGTCCACGTCATCGCCCTGGGCCTGACGCTTCAATAACTTGCTTTCATCGCGCATGGCCTCGAAGGTGCGGCGCAGGTGCTTGACCAGGCCCTGGTGTTTGGCGATGACCTCCGCCACGTAACCCGGATCGCCGGGCTCGAGGTCGATTTCGCGCAGCACGCACCAGTTCTTGCGGTAGTGCTGGCGGGCGAAATCCCACTCGTGATAGAGGTGCGCGCCCCCCAGGTGATAAGTGCCCTGCCAGACATCGTTGGGGTCCTTGTCCCTGACTTCATAGCGGACGGCGTCGTATTCGCCATCACCGGCGGCGACCAGCATCTCGGGGGGAATCTCGCCCCAGTCCAGGGAGACGGAGGTGAGCAACTGCCTGACGTCTTCCGGCGGGGCGATGGGCTGGTCATCCAGCGTCAGTTCCCAGGCCAGGCCATCCGGCTTGGCCTCGAATTGGGCCGGCGGCGGGGCTTGCCGCTCCTCGGATGGATCCAGGGTGGCGGGCGGGGCCTTCCGCCGCTGCTCTTCCGCCAGTTTCGCCAGCTTTACCCGCAGCAGGATGGTCTCCCGCTCCAGGCGCGCCTCCCGGGCCGCGGCAATGGCCGGGGGGTTGAGCCGGGCCTGATAGACGCGGGCCGCGGGCGGTTCGAGGACATAGGCGGTATCCAGCAGCGCCAAGGCGGTCTCGGGGACAGCGGGGTCTCTATTTAAGGCCGCCGCGAAGGACAGCCAGCCGGCGGGAATGGCCTCGTCACCATGACGTAGCGAGAGGCCCTGCATATCTCGCCACAAGCCGGGCAATTCGCGCGCGAGGCAGATATCCAGGCGCAGGCTGTCCAGGGCCTGGAAGGCCGACAGGGCCTGGTCGGGATCGGGAAAGCGCGAGAGGACCGCGGCGAAATCCACGCGCGCGCTACCAAAGCGCGTCTGGGCCCACATGAAGGTGACCTGCGCCTTGCAGAGCAGAAAATTGTCCGCCTCGCTTGCCATGAGTGCCATCACGTTGGGCAGGAAGAGCCGTTCGCTGTCGGTATAGACCTGCTCGCCCTCTTTCAGATCCAGTCTGCGTCCGGACAGTCCGCACAGAAAGCTGGAGAGCACGGGCTGCACTTCGTTGAAGAAGGCACCCGCGGCACGCGCATGGGCGTGCGTCAGGAAGTCATCAACCTTGAACAGCACCTCCAGCGCCGGACGCAAGCCGACGCGATCGTAGGTGTCCATGGCATGCACGGCCCAGGCCTCGATGACGCGCTGGTCCAGGCGGTCGAGGGCCTCCACCACGCGGCGGGTAAATTCATAGCTGATCTGGATGTTGGTACTGGCGATGCGATCGACCAGATCGAGGATGAAGTCCTGGGTATCCCGTTCCAGGGGCGCGAGGATGTCAACGAGATGACCGACCTTGTGGAAGGTGAATTCCACATCAAAGGCCGTTTCGAGCCGCCGAGTGAGTTCCTCTCCGGCGTGAGGCGGGCTAATCCGCAAGGGGCCTCCCGCCGTTTCCAACCAGGCACTCGGCGTAGCGTACCCAGGGCGGGAAATCCTGTTGGCTGGCGCTGGCCATTTAGAAGAGGGCGGCGATCAGTTCATTGACCGCCGCGATCAGGTCTTCGTCATCGGTCAGCGCCAGTGATACCGCGCCCTGGCAGGCGGCGCGCGCCTCCACGCCTTGGGCGATAAGTTTGCCGGCATGGACCAATAACCGGGTGGAGGCGCCTTCCTCAAGGCCGTTACCCTTGAGGTTACGCGTCATTTCCGCCAGCTTCAGCAGGTTGGCGGTGGCGAACTCGTCCAGTCCCGTTTCATGGCGGATGATTTTCGCTTCGAGCTCGGGTTTGGGGTAATCGAAGGACAGAGCCACGAAGCGCTGCCGCGTGGATTGCTTGAGTTCCTTGAGTACACTCTGGTAGCCGGGGTTATAGGAAATGGCAAGGCAGAACTCGGGGGATGCCTCCAGCAGTTGGCCGAGTTTCTCAATCGGCATCATACGGCGGTCGTCAGCCAGCGGATGGATCACCACCATGGTGTCCTTGCGCGCCTCGACAATTTCATCCAGGTAGCAGATGCCGCCCGCGCGCACCGCTCGGGTCAAGGGCCCGTCCACCCAGGTGGTTTCGCCGCCCTTGACCAGATAGCGGCCCACCAGGTCGGAAGTGGTGAGGTCATCGTGGCAGGAAACGGTAATGAGGGGTCGTTTCAGTCGCCACGCCATGTATTCCATGAAGCGGGTCTTGCCGCAGCCGGTCGGCCCCTTCAACAGCACCGGCAGACGGTTGGCATAGGCGGCATCGAACAGCGTTATTTCATTGCCAACAGGTTCGTAATAGGGCTCCTGGGTGATGAAATGCGCTTCGGTGGGGGACTGGGTACTTTCCATGCGGCAGGGCGTCGTCAAGAGAGGTGGGCCAGGTGGGGGGGCGGGGCGATTATA
>JBATOB010000515.1:0-2134 GCA_049290655.1 Chromatiaceae bacterium
CATGGACGGCGATGGACGCCTGGATATCGCTTTCACCTCCCATGGCGAAAATTTTTCACAGGTATTTTATCAGCGCGCGGCGCGTGGCTTTGAGGCGGGGCCGCGGATAATGGCGGTGGGCTTTCACCCTGGTAACCTGATTAAGCTACCCATCGCGGAGCGCTCGGCCTATTTGATGAGTGGGGAGGGTGCGGGTCGCCTATATACGCTGGAAGCCGCCGAGGACGGTAGCCTGGCGGTAGTGGCTCAGGCCCGGGTACCGTCCCCCCGTTTCGCGACCACCTTTCGTTGGCCTGGCTGGGGGTTGGGCATCATGGCCGTGCCCTTTATGTCGCCCAGCGTGATCCTGCTCAAGCAATACGATCCCCATGCGGTTAAAGCCGCGCAACGCGTCGATCTTCAGATCAGTGGGACCGCGTTTCCGCCCCAAAGCGTCGCTTCCGCCGACTTGGACGGTGATGGCGCCGATGAGCTCATCCTGCCCCTCTACGATATTGGCATGCTGAAGGTGATTCGCTATCCGGGTCCCGATAGCCTACCACGCATGGAAACTCTCTGGGATTCACCACGCCTGGGGCCGGTAAAATATGTCGTAGCGGCGGATGTCAATAGCGATGGACTGACCGATCTGCTTGCTCCTCAGGAAGCGCCTAAACCGGAAGGCGGCGATCAGGCGGTGGTCAACGTCTTGTTGAACGATGGCAAGGGTAGCTTCGGTCTCGTCGAGTTACCCTTTCCTACGCGGCCACGCGCCAAGGGCGGCATGCCGGGAATTCGCGCCCTGGACACCGCCGTCGATCGGGACGGCTCGCGCTATATCTTTGCCGCCGGGTACCAGGCCTACACACTCTATCAATTGGCGCCAGGGATAGAGCTTAGTGCCGCTCCTAGTCGGCAATTGCCCTTCGAAGCCAAGGAGGGCATCTTCAAGGCCCTGTTGCGGGATGTCGATGGCGACGGCTGGTTGGATGCCGTGGTCGCCCGAGGGCGAGACCAGGATGCGGGTTTGGTGATATTTGGGCCGCTATGGGAACATTTCGCCCCTGGGGCGATAGACCTGAAGCCTGCGTCTTGAGCCCCGGCCATGCCAGTGCTTGGACCCCGGCTTCCGTTCAGCGGCCTGAAGTGTCTAATTGAGACCTTAGGTACCAGGCGTGCCACTGCGATCATTACTCCCAGGCACAACTGGGTATGTTCCCTTAAGATTCTATAAAAGTTTTAACACGGTGATCTCATGAGACCAGCAATAATAGTGGTGTTTTTCGCGGCGCTTATTGGGCTTGCTGCATCGAGCATCGCCGATGAGTCGGCTGCGGAAAACACGAAGGCGGGACAAGCCAACATGACGGAGGAAGGTCCGATGACGGTACATACCACGGCAAATAAGCCCGAGCGAGTGGTCATGGCCCGGGTGGGCGATGCCGAGATAACCGTAGAAGATTTCATAGGATTCATCTCCCTAAATCCCGAAAAAGTTCGGTCGGCTAGAGGCATCGGGGGCAAGGCAGATATATTGCGCACCATGATCGCCAATATCTTGTTGCAGCAGGCCATGGCCAAGGAAGGTCTTTTGCCGAAGGAACAGCAGCCCGAGGCGTATCAAGCAGCCCTTCGGTTGCTGGCCGATAAGTACTTCCCAGCACCGAATATTACCGATGAGGCCGCCCTATTGGCCTATTACGAGGCGAATCGGGACCAATTTGGCATTCCGGCATCGGCGCGGCTGAGTCAGATTAGCTTCCGCTATCCGAAGGATGCCGATGATGCCGCGAAGCAGGCGGTCAAGGAGCGAGCGGACCAGGTTCTGAGCCGACTCGAGGCCGGTGAGACTTTCGCGAACCTGGCCCGAGAAGTCAGTGAGAATCCCGGCTCAAAGGAGTCGGGGGGGGATCTGGGTTTCATCGAACGCGTGACTTGGAGCAACTGGCTGAAAAATGCACTCAGTGGCGTGGATGTCGGCAAGCATACAGGCGTGGTCCCCTCGCCCATCGGCTATGAAATCTTGATGATCACCGAAGAGCGCCCGGCCATCATTGCCCCCTTCGCCGAAGTCAAGGAGGATATCCGCAAGAAACTGCAACTCGCGGCTCAGGATCGGTTACGGAATGATTACGTCAAACGGTTGGCTACGGGG
>JBATOB010000516.1:0-6210 GCA_049290655.1 Chromatiaceae bacterium
GCGCTGCGCGCCGCCGCTGATGTTGAGCGTTAGGCCATATATTACAAATAGGTCAGCGAAGGTACGCTCAGTGCTTCCTTGTGCTGCTTAAACAAATTCAAAGGAGCCGAGAATGTCGAGAAAGGAAGATGCGATACTGCACCTAAACTGTGCGCGGCTAGCCGAGAAACAAGGAGACTTTCTGGCGGCTAGGATGGAATACCTTAAGTGCGTAGAGTCCTGGAAACAGGCCGGCGACGGCGCGGAGCTAGAAAAAGCCTCGCAAGAATATGAGTCATTTGTAAAGCGAGACCCCATATTTGAGAAACTGATATCAAAATTATTACCGATAATCCAGAACAACCCAGGCATTCTGCAATCTAACATCGCCAAACAAGCTGAGTCCATGGACTGGGCAGCACTCTATAGTTACAACAGGCCAGTGTCACGAGAAGACATTTATTACACTCTATATTTCGCCGACAAGTTCGGCAGAATTACAAGAACAAAGAAAGGACGGTCTTATGAGCTACGAGCCGCCGGTTAAGCACCTACTGCTTCAGTCAGGTCAGATGCAAGGGAATACAGAATGAAGTGGCCATTTTCTTCAAAGAAGCAACGCGCACCTACTGAAGACATCGAGAAAGTCGGAAGTCATATGGTGCGAATCAATAGTATCGACTTCTTTGGCCCCTATTCGGAATCACCGAACGGTAAGTACCTTATCGGTTGTCAAGATTCCGATCGTGACCGAGGCATCGGTGGTTACCGCACGGAAGGAAAAGGCCGTTTTGTACTCACTGAATCAGATAAGGTTTTGTTTTCGAAGGAGTGTCAACGCCCAACTAAAGGGAAAACATCAAATAACGGCACTGTTATCGTGTGTGACCAGCTTTTTGGAGATCAGCTTGATTCAAAGCTGCTAGCTTACGCTGTTGGCGGTCAGAAAATAATAGAACACCGCTTTACGGCCAACGCCTACAACAACGGAATTTCGGCAGACGGTCAATTCGCAGTTGTTCAGCTATGCAATAGCGACACGGATGACGGCAATAAGCTCAGCTTGTTTGATCTCCACAAAAGAACAATTCTCAACAGCTTTATCCCAGAAACTGGCTGGGCCAATTCCTACGAATTCGATCCCAACAATAGAATTCTCTCGCTCTGTTACCGTAACGGGCGATCCTATCGATATTCGTTTGATGGCGGGTTTCTCGATTCTTCCCGTTATCAAACGGAGCGGGTGGAGGACGCGAATTCTACTGAACTCGTGCTTATAGTTCAGGAAAAACTAAAAGACACCACGTCAGAGGATGTGGATACACTTCTTTCTCTTCTCGAAAGAGCCTACTCTGAAGATCTCAAAAAATACCCAGACTATCTTGCGCTAGCACACCGTTTGCGTGGTGAACTTTACGAAATGGTAGGCAACGCGCAGCGTGCAATTGAGGCTTATAGAGATGCTCTGGCACTAAACCCAAAGATTGGCGTCAAGAAGAAACTGTTGAAACTTGAAAAACAGTTCCCACGCCTACCATCGGCCTAACAACGGGTTCCGCGGTACGGCGTCGCTGACACGCTGCCGCCCGTGACCCTAGCGTTAGACGGTTCAGCGCGCCCTAGTCTGCCTTAATCCACCATGACAACACGCCAGACCTTCGCAAGCGTTGACGAGTACATCGACGCAGCCGATCCGAAGGTGCGTGAGATCCTCCAGACAATACGGAACTCGGTTGCAGCGTCGGTGCCGGGCGCCACCGAGTGCATCAGCTACCAGATGCCCGCGCTCCGACACAAGAAGGTCTTCTTTTACTTCGCGGCATTCAAGAGCCACATCGGGGTCTATCCACCCGTTCAAGACCAGGACCTTGTCGCGGAACTTGCTCGCTACAGCGGGCCGAAGGGCAATCTCCAGTTTCCGTTGAACGAACCGATGCCCTACGCCTTGATAGCCCGTGTTGCCCGGTCATTGGCTCAGCAGCACGCGACGGCGGCAAAGCACACCGACACACACAAGGTCCCGCACATCCATGCGGAATGACTCCATACCCGAAGGAGACCTATTGGCCGGCCAGCGTCTCTGGCAGGGTGAAAGTCTCCGTCGGGCTTGATTTCCCATCGCTACCACAGAGATGGGGATAAATTTTCCTCCTCACCCCCCCGAGGTTCAGATGTTCGCTTTTCAACGCCAGATTCAGTTACCTGCCCCCGGCGCGGCCCTGCCCGGCCGCGACCAGGTCATGACGGTGACCAACCGCCACTGGGTGCACGGGCGCCCTCTGCTGCCGCCTTTCCCGGAGGGACTGGAACTGGCCCTCCTGGGCCTCGGCTGTTTTTGGGGGGCGGAGCGGCGGTTTTGGCAACTCGAGGGCGTCTGGACCACGGCCGTGGGTTATGCGGCGGGTCTCACCCCCAACCCCAGCTATGAGGAGGTCTGCACCGGCATGACCGGCCATAACGAGGTGGTGCGGGTGGTCTTCGACCCGGCCAGGATCGGCTACGAGCAGGTGCTCAAGACCTTCTGGGAGTCCCACAATCCCACCCAGGGCATGCGCCAGGGCAATGACGTCGGCACTCAGTACCGGTCCGGCATCTATTACACGAGCGAGGCGCAGCGCCTGGCCGCCGAGGCCGGCCGGGAGCGCTTTGCCATGGCCCTGGCCGCCAACCGGCGGGGCACCATCACCACCGAGATCCTGCCCGCGCCGGAGTTTTACTATGCGGAGGATTACCACCAGCAGTACCTGGCCAAGAATCCGGGCGGTTACTGCGGTCTGGGTGGCTGCGGCGTGGCCTATCCGGGCTGAAACAGTTTAAGCTTTACCCCCTTTAGCGAGATCACACGCAACGACCTTGGGTTTTCGGCTTTCGCCGGCCGTACAATGGCGACTTCAGGATGCTGGCCTTAATGACCACCGCGAACTGACCAGCGACCAAGATAACCTGGTGGCACCTGGCTAAGAGAGCCGGGCCCCCCACCACAAAGGCCGTGCCCTGGCAGATCACTGCCTGCCATTACTAACCTCCGCAACCACAGACGCGCCCATGAACGACACCAACGATTTCGCGGCCCTCCTGGCCGAGTTCGACCAGACCCATAAAACGGCCGCCGAGAAGGGCGCCAAGCCTGGCGATCAGGTCAAGGGCCGGGTGGTGGCCATCACCGAGGACCAGGTCTTTATCAATCTGGGCGGCAAGGCCGAGGGCATCATGGACGCCGCCTCCTTGCGCGATGCCGAGGGCCAGATGAGCGCTGCGGTGGGCGACGAGGTGACGGCCACGGTGGCGGGTATCGAGGAGGACGGTACCCTGCGCCTGGGCAATCAGCAAGCCCGTCAACTCCATGGCGTGGCCGAATTGGAACAGGCCTATCGCGAGCAATTGCCCGTCCATGGCCGGGTGACGGCGGTGGTCAAGGGTGGCGTCGAGGTCCAGATCGCTGGCCAGCGCGCCTTTTGCCCGGCCTCCCAGATGGATCTGCGCTTCATCGAGGACCTGTCGGAGTTCATCGACCAGCACCTGGGCTTTCGCATCACCAAGTACGAGGGCGGCCGCCACATCAATCTGGTGGTCTCCCGCCGGATGCTGCTGGAAGAGGAGCAACGCCTGCGCGCCGAGGCCATCCGCGCCAATCTCAAGGAGGGCGTCGTGCTCCAGGGCACCGTCACCTCCCTTCAGGACTATGGCGCCTTCATCGATCTGGGCGGCCTGGAGGGCATGATCCATATCAGCGAGCTGGCCTTCCACCGGGTTAAGCACCCCAGCGAGATCCTCAGCGTCGGCCAACCGCTGGAGGTCACGGTGCTGCGGGTCGATAAGACCGACAATCCCAAGCGCCCGGAAAAGATCGCCCTCTCCATCCGCGCCCTGTCCCAGGACCCCTGGAACGAGGTGGCCCAGCAATTCCCCGTCGGCTCCCGGGTCCAGGGCCACGTCACCCGGCTGCAGCCCTTCGGCGCCTTCATCGAACTGGCCCCGGGCCTGGAGGGCCTGGTCCACATCAGCGAACTGGGCGCCGGCAAGCGCATCGGTCATCCCCAGGAGGTGCTAAGCCCCGGCCAGAAGGTCGAGGCCAGCGTCCTCGCCATCGACCGGGAGCAACGCCGCATCAGCCTGACCCTGGACGAGGCCAAGGCCGCCGAGGCCGCGCCGGACCTGGCCAGTTACGCCCCCGGCGCCAAGACCACGACTGGCGATCTAGGTAGCTTTGGCGCCCTGCTCAAGCAGAGCATGGCCAAGCCGCGCTGATTCTCGGGCCCTGACGCCGCGGCGTCGGGGCCCCAGTAACGACGGTAGGCGCCACCACTACCCCCAACATTCCCGCCTCATGCCGCCAAAATTTTTTGGCGGTCACCCCTTGACGGTCGCCGATCCGGTACTATTTTTCATAGCGAGGACGCTCCCCGGAGGTCCTCGCAACCGCGTGATCCACTCTGGATACGCTCACTGAAAACATATTGCTCATTGAGGATATGACCATGTCAAACATCGACTTCTCCCCCCTCTTCCGCTCCATGATCGGTTTTGATCGGCTTTCGTCCGCCCTGGAGAACGCCTATCGCTCCGAGCCGGGTGGTTATCCTCCCTACAACGTGGAGGTCAGCGGCGAGAGCGACTACCGCATCACCATGGCCGTCGCCGGATTCTCTCCGGGCGAGCTCGCTCTGGAGGTCAAGGAGAACATCCTGACGGTCTCCGGCTCGCGCGCCGAGGATGAAAAGGAAAGCCGTTTCCTCTACCGGGGAATCGCCAATCGGGGCTTCGAGCGCAAGTTCCAGCTTGCGGATTATGTCCGGGTGGTGGATGCCCGGCTCGAGAATGGCTTGCTCCATATCGAGCTGCGCCGTGAAATCCCCGAGGCCATGAAGCCCCGCAAGATCGAGATCCGTGGTGAAGGTGGTCCCCTCCTGGAAGGTGAGAAGCTCAGGGCCGTCGCCTGAGCGACGCGACACCGGACCTGACGTCCGGTAATCTCTGAAGACAGGCCGGGTAGCCCCCGGCCTTTTTATTGATTTCCATCCCGATTCAGGTTGCCCCCCATGAAAGCCATCGGTTATCAAGAGTGCCTGCCGATCCAAGACCCCTCCTCCCTGCTGGACATTGACCTGCCCGTGCCGGTGCCCGGCCCAAGTGATCTGCTGGTGGAGGTCCAGGCCATCTCCGTCAACCCCGTGGATACCAAGATCCGCCAGCGCGCGGCCCCACCCCCGGGCGAATATCGGGTCCTGGGCTGGGACGCCTCCGGACGCGTGCGCGCCGTGGGCGCCGAGGTGACCCTCTTTAAACCGGGCGATGCGGTCTGGTATGCCGGGGCTCGCGACCGGCCCGGCAGCAACGCCCAATTGCAATTGGTGGACGAGCGCATCGTCGGCCACAAACCCCAGAGCCTGCCCCACGCCGAGGCGGCGGCCCTGCCCTTGACCCTGGTGACGGCCTGGGAACTGCTCTTCGACCGACTCCAGGTCGCGCGACTACCGCCGGGCGAGACCTCCGGGGCTGGGGGGGATGCCATCCTGGTCATCGGCGCCGGGGGTGGGGTGGGTTCCATCCTCACCCAACTGGCTCGCCAGCTCACCAGCCTGACCGTCATCGGCACCGCCGCCCGGTCCGAGACGCGACAGTGGGTCGAGGACCTGGGGGCCCACTTCATCCTAGATCATAGCCAGCCCCTGGCGCCCCAGTTGGCGGCCATCGGCCATCCCCAGGTCCGCTATATCGCGGGCCTGACCCATACCGAGCAGCATCTAGCGGCCATTATCGCCGTCATCGCGCCTCAGGGTCGCTTCGCCGTCATCGACGACCCGCGCCAACTGGACGTCATGCCCTTCAAGCAGAAGTCCGTCTCCATCCATTGGGAATTCATGTTTACCCGCAGCCTGTTCGCGACCGCCGACCTTCAGGTCCAGCACCAGATCCTGGAAGAGGCTGCCCTTCTGGTCGATCAGGGTCAACTCAGGACGACCCTGGCCAGCCACTACGGGCCCATTAACGCCAGCAACCTGCGGCGGGCTCATGCCCTGATCGAGAGCGGCCAGTCCCGGGGTAAGATCGTTCTGGAAGGCTTTCCGGCCTGATTTTTCAGTCGGTACGCCCGCCGCGCCCTACCCTACCATCAGGTCATAACGAACACACAGGAGTTACCGGTTTGCAGAGTCGGGTGGCGGCGGTTGGGGGACGCCGTAAATACGTCCCTGTAGGCTTGGCGACAGCATCCCTGCTGTCGACACCCCC
>JBATOB010000517.1:0-3890 GCA_049290655.1 Chromatiaceae bacterium
CCCCCCACTCGAAATCCGCCAGCACCACCGCATGGCGCCCGGCCCGCATCTCGCCCTCGACCAGGCGCCAGACCTCCTCCAGGCGCGCGGGGTCGTCGCACCGGCACTCGCGCACGAAACCGCTGTAGAGCCGGCTCATCGGCAGGGCCTCGGTGGCGGCACAGTCGTCCAGCAGGGCGAACACTTCCATCGCGACTTCAAATTCCCTGGAATGCATTTAGCCGGCTTGCATAGCGCGCGATCCCGCGTACCCTAGAATTTCTCGCCGGCGGCGATCGCGGCGATGGGCTCCGCGGCCAGCGCCGACCGCCGCTTGGCCCGGCGAGCACCAGGCCATGGCACCGCCCCAGAGGTTATTCTACCCCCATGAATTCCAAATCCCTCCTCGACAGACAGCGCCTCTATACCATCATCTTCGAGTCCGACACCCCGGCGGGCCAGCGCTTCGACACAGCCTTGCTGGTGACCATCCTGGCCAGCCTGGTGGTGGTGATGCTGGACAGCATCGAGGGCATGCACAGCCAATACCGCGACCTGTTCAATAACCTGGAATGGGCCTTCACCGCCCTCTTTGCCCTGGAATACGGGCTGCGCCTCTACTGCTCGCCCAAGCCCCTGGGCTACGCCTTCAGCTTCTTCGGCCTGGTCGATCTGCTGGCCCTGCTGCCGGCCATCCTCGCCCTGGTCTTCGCCGACGCCCAGTATCTGCTGATCGTCCGGGTCATCCGCATGATCCGTATCTTCCGCATCCTCAAGCTGCGCCAGTACCTGAGCCAGGCCAACTACCTGCTCATCGCCCTGCGCGGCAGCCGCCAGAAGATCATCGTCTTTCTGGTCAGCGTCTCCTCCCTGGTCACGGTATTCGGGACCCTGATGTATGTGATCGAGGGCCCCGCGCACGGCTTCACCAGCATTCCCACCAGCATCTACTGGGCGGTGGTGACCCTGACCACGGTGGGCTTCGGCAACATCACGCCCAAGACGCCCCTGGGGCAGATGGTCGCCACCCTGGTGATGATCACCGGCTATTCCATCATCGCCGTGCCCACCGGCATCTTCACCGCCGAACTGACCAACGCTATGCGTCAGGAGGGCCAACTCAAGCACGACTGCCCAAACTGCAAAAAGTACCGCCACGAGGCCAACGCCGCCTTTTGCAGCCGCTGCGGCGGCCAACTGTTTCCCCGGGCAGAGCCTGGAGCACCCGTCTAAATACCGACATCCAGAATCTGGTTAATGAGTTATTGCGCCAGGACAACGAGATCACCGTTCGCATCAACCGTGAACCCGGGCTATCAGTCTTGATGCGTCAACGCATAGCGCACGACATCAAGGCCCAACCAAATACCATGTTCACGCATACGTTCGATGGCTTTGGGAATCGACACCTCATAGCCTCTTTGCCTGGCCTTGATCAGGACGCCGATGGAGCCCGTGAGGGTCAGTCCGGAGAGGCGTGCAATGCGCCGACCCACGCTCTCGTCGATACAGACCAGGGGTATCCCCAAATCTAGCGCGGTCTGGATGACCGATGCCTCACCCCGATCCAGGGTATTGCGCAGGTAGGGGGAAATCGCAGCCGGCTCAGCCAGTCGCTCCAGCCAGCCGGCGCGGTCGAAGGCGGTGACGCCTGGCGCATCGGTCCCGTTGGCTTGAATCTCTTCAGCGACCTCCAGAGGCACGAGCACCCGGTTATAGAGCACACGCAGGATATCCAGACTACCAGTGCCCACGGCCAAGGCGATCAATGGCGTGGTGTTGGTGACAATGGCCCGCCCCAGGTCAGGCATTGGCGACATCCGATTCCAGCTCTTCCAGGCTCAAGTCAATAACCGGAACACCATAGCGATGCAGTTGCGCGATGAACGCGACCCGATTGACCCCGGCCAGTGCCGCCGCCATCCCAGATGACAGGCGCTTCATCTCAAACAGCTTGACGGCCATGGCCATCTTGGCCTCTTGCGCGAACACCTCGGGCGTACACTGCAAGGCATCCGGGAGAGTGGATGGGACTTCAACATAGATGTGCATGGCGATACTCACGGTGTTCAGTTCAGAGTGGGCAGGCAAGGCTTGATGCGTCTAGAAGAGCCCCTTGCACACATCATGCGCCTCGTCCCGCGGAAAGGCATCTTGCGCCGTACATCCCTCTGGCTTCAAGTCTGCGAGGATAAGCTGCCTGGCCACCGGACCGGCTTCGGCTCCGATCAGCCCGAGGGGCCTCCCTGATACCGGCCCGCTGTACGACACAGCATGACGCACTGACCTGTTTTAATGCCCGCCATGGACTTGTGACGCCCCCAAGGCCCGGACCCGACCTGAGGCCATTTCGCCGCCAGGTCGCCAGGACCGGACCCGCCGTCACCACCCCGCATCCTTCCCAGCCGACCACCGCGAGGCAGCAACCATGGCGCGCAAACCCGACAACCTGTCATCCCTGGAACTCATGGCCAAGCTGGGCCTGAGCAACGACCGCCAGCAGGACCTGCTGGAAGACGAGCCCCTGGAGGACCTGCGTGGCGACCTTGGCGTCGCCCTGCGCGAGCGTTATCGCCTCTTCAAACGCCGCCACGACTTCGCCCCCGGCGACCTGGTGTCCTGGAAGCCGGGGCTTAAGCACAAGCGCTTCCCCCGCTATGGCCAACCCGCCGTGGTGCTGGAGGTCCTCGCCACCCCGGTGCTGGACCCCATGACCGAGGCGGGCGCCACCTACTTCCGCGAGCCCCTGGATGTGGTTGTTGGCGTCCTTTGGGACGAAGGGACCGCCCGGGGCGAGTTGATCGCCTACCACTACGACAGCCGCCGTTTTCAACCCTGGACCGAGGAGGCCTGACCATGACGCTTGCCCGTGACTGTTGGCGCCGCGACCTGAGCGGCCTCACTCTCCAGCAACGCCGCGCCGCCGGCTATGCCGTACGTCTGCTGGGCCTGCCGCGCGACCTCGGCGCGGAACGGGTCGACACCCATCAACTGGGTCTGCTGTGGCGCATGCTCCAGCCCCTGTTCGAACCCCAGGGCCTGGCCAGCTACCTCCGGCCGCCACCGCCGCCGGACCAGGCCCAGGACCCAGAGGGGCTCGACCCCGAGGTCCCGGACGCCGACCTCGACGAGGATGCCGGGGCCCCCCGGATGAGCGACGACGACATCTTCCTGGCCCTGCGGGTGGCCCTCAAGGCGGAGGAAGAGCCTGCTTACCCTGCCGGGCCGGACCTGATGCACGAGCACCAGGACCTCCTGCTCGGGCGCCTGCGCCGGCTGTTCCGGCGCATCCATCCCATGACCCCGGCCCGACTGGACCGGGCCAACCCCGAGGAAGCCCCGGCCGCGGCGACCGTGGCGCTGCTCGGCGCCAGCCTGGACCTGGAGGGGCCCGCGCTGCGCATTCTCGACTTCCTCGACGAGTTGGTCGCCAGCCCCGACCTGGGCCAACTGCTGCGCCACCGCGGGGAGCGCGCCAGCAGCCGCATCAACTACCGGCGCCTGGGGCCGGTGCTGGACCTGAGCGAGACCGAACTGCGCCGGGCCCTGGCCAAGGACGCCCCCCTGCGTAGCCTGGGCCTGGTGGCGGTCGAAACCGGCCATAGCGATCTGGAGGACTTCCTCCGTCCCAGCGATCTCCTGAGCGAGGTCCTGGATGCCGCCCCGGCGGATGCCGAGGCCCTCTTGGAGCTGCTCATCGAGCCCGCCCCGCCGGCGGAGTGGTCCCTGACAGCCTTCCCCCATCTGGAGACCCCGGCGGGTCTGGCGGGCGAGGTCCTGGCGGAGGCCGTCGCCCGCCGCACCCTCGGGGTCAACGCTCTCCTCTACGGCCCGCCCGGCACCGGCAAGACCGAGCTGGCCCGCGCCCTGGCGGCGGACCGTGGCCTGCGCGCCTATCAGGTGCGCAGCGC
>JBATOB010000518.1:0-7092 GCA_049290655.1 Chromatiaceae bacterium
AGATGATCCACCGCGACCCGGATGCCGATGTGTTCGCCGATGGCATGGTTATGATGACTCTGGACCAGGCACAGGAGGTCCTGGCCGCTGGCCAGTCTTAGGGTGTAAAGGTATTCGGCACCCCGGAAGGCGCGGTTGACGACCTCCGCCCGCAGCGGACTGTCGTCGTCGTGGAGAATGTCATCCGGTCTCAGCAACACCTCGGCCTCTTCCCCCACGGCCAGACCGTGGGGGCGGCCTCCCGCGAGCAGGCCCAGTTCGGTCTCCACCTGGCGCTCGTCCCGCACCCGTGCCGGCAGCATGACCCCCTGACCAATGAAGTTGGCGACGAAACGGTCCGCCGGCTCGTGATAAAGCTCGAAACCACTCGCTACCTGGTGTAGGCGCCCGCCGAACAGTACGGCGATCTGGTCCGCCATGGCGAAGGCCTCGAACTGATCATGGGTTACCAGGATGGCGGTCACCCCGTCGCGCTTGAGAAGCTCCCGTACCTCCCGAGCGAGCTGCTCGCGCAACTCCACGTCCATGCTGGAGAAGGGTTCGTCCAGGAGCAGGATATCCGGGCGTGGCGCCATGGCGCGGGCCAGGGCAATGCGCTGCTGCTGGCCGCCGGAAAGTTGATGGGGATATTTTGCCCCCGACCCGGGCAGGCCGATCAGGTCCAGCAGCTCCGCAACCCGCGTTTGACGCTCCTGGCGGCCCTGGTGGCGCAGACCGAAGGCGATATTGCGCGCCACGCTCAAGTGGGGGAACAGGGCGAAGTCCTGAAACACCATGCCGGCGCGGCGCTCCTCCGGTGGCAGACCGAAACCTGGCCGTGCCACCAGGCGGCCCTGCAACCAGATCTCGCCGGTGGCGACGGGCTCAAAACCGGCCACGGCCCGCAGCAGGGTGGTCTTACCGCAGCCACTCGGCCCCAGCAGGCAGCCGATGTCGCCGCCTTCCAGGTGCAGGTCCACCCCCTGGACGATGGTGGTGTCGCCGTAGGCGACGGAGACACCTTTGATTTCAAGTTGTTTGGGCATGGCGGGACTGGGTGATGGAGCGACTCAGCAGGATGACGGGCAGCAGACCGGCGAGGACGATGGCCAGGGCCGCGGGCGCCGCGTCCGCCAGCCGCTCGTCCGCGGCCAGTTCATAGACCCTGACCGCCAGCGTATTGAAATTGAAGGGCCTCAGGATGAGGGTCGCCGGCAACTCCTTGAGGACATCGACGAATACCAGGAGCAGGGCCGTCAGCAGGCTGCCCCGCAGCATGGGCATGTGCACCCGTCGCAGTACCTCGCCAGGGCGCAGGCCCAGGGAACGCGCCGATTCGTCCATGGCCGGGCGGATCTTGCCCAGCCCGCTCTCCACGGTTTGCAGGGACACGGCCAGGAAGCGCACCAGGTAGGCGAAGAGGAGGGCGGCCAGAGTCCCGCTCAGCAGCAGGCCGGTGGAAAGGCCGAAGGTGGCGCGCATCCAGGCGTCCAGGCTGTTGTCGAACCAGGCGAAGGGGATGATGACGCCGACGGCGATGACGGTGCCCGGCACGGCATAGCCCATGCCGGCGATGCGCACGGCGGCGGCGACCCCGCGGGTCGGGTGCAGGCGCCGGCCATAGCCCAGGATCAGGGCAAGAACCAAGGCCAGGAGCGAGGCGATGGCGGCCAGACCCAGGCTATGGCCAACCAGACCCAGGAAGGCGGCGTCAATGCGGGTATCGGCTACCTTCCAGGCCCAGGTCGCCAGCATGCCGGCCGGAATCAGAAACCCCCAGGCAACCGGCAGCAGGCAGAAGGCGAGGGCCGCCAGCGCCCGCCCGCCCCGGAGCGGATAACGGCGAATAGACTGATGCCGCTGGCTGGTTTGATGGTAGCGGGCGCCGCGCCGGGACAGACGCTCCAGGGCGACCAGCAGGAAGACGAAACCCAGCAGGAGGGCCGAGAGTTGGGCCGCCGCCACGGTATTGTTGAGACCGTACCAGGTGCGAAAGATGCCGGTGGTGAAGGTGGCGATACCAAAGTATTGGACGGTGCCGTAATCCGCCAGGGTCTCCATCAGGGCCAGGGACAGCCCGGCGACGATGGCGGGCCGCGCCAGGGGCAGGGCGACGGTGAAGAAGGTCCGCCAGGGGCCGTTGCCCAAGGTCCGGCTCACGTCCAGGACGCAGAGGGACTGACTCAGAAAGGCCGCGCGCGCCAGCAGATAGACATAGGGATAGAGCACCAGGGACAGCATGAGGGCCGCCCCCTCCCGGGAGCGGATTTCGGGGAACCAATAATCGCCAAAACCCCAGCCGAACCAGGTGCGCAGCAGGGTCTGTATGGGTCCCGCGAAGTCCAGCAGGCCGGTATAGGTATAAGCGATGATGTAGGCCGGCATGGCCATGGGCAGCAGCAGTGCCCACTCGAACAGGCCCCGGCCGGGAAAACGGCACATGCTGGTGAGCCAGGCCGTGCCGACGCCGCCGATCAGGGTACCGATCGTCACCCCCAGCATGAGCCAGAGGGAATTGGTGACATAGTCCCGTAGCACCGTGTCCGCCAGGTGCCCCCAGACCTCCCCGGCCGGCGCGAAGAGAAAACCCATCACCACCAGAACCGGCAAGGCCAGCACCAGGGCCAGGGCGGTCACGCCCACGCCCCAGGGGCCGGGCCTGGATGCGGCGGATGGGGCGGTGTCGGTCATGGATGGCTGGATTGCCAAGGGGGCTGGGGCCCCGGTTAGGTAGGGAGGGGTGGGATTATCCTCGACCCTCCGGGGCCCGTCTATTTCCAGCCCGCGCGGTCCATCAGCCGCAAGGCCTCGCCATTGAGTTCTCCCAACCGTTCCAGGTTCAAGCTGTCGGCCTTGAACCCCCCCCAGGCGGCCAGGGTGGCGCCGACGGGAATACCCGGGCGGATGGGGTATTCGCCATTGGTCTCCGCGTACCAGGCCTGGGCCGGATCGCTCGCCAGGAACTCCAGCAGCTTGATGGCCTCCGCCGGGTGCTTGGCGGCGCGGGTGAGGGCCGCTCCGCTGATGTTGACATGCACGCCCCGCCCCTGCTGATTGGGCCAGAAGACAGCCATCTTGCTGGCGGCCTCGCGCTGGTCCGCCTCGGGGGCGGTCAACATGCCGGCGAGATAATAGCTGTTGGCGATGGCCAGATCGCACTGGCCGGCGGCGGCCGCCAGGATCTGATCCCGGTCGCCGCCCTTGGGCGGGCGCGCCAGATTGGCGACCAGGCCCTTGGCCCAGGTCTCCGTCGCCTCGGCCCCATTGGCGGCGATGAGCGAGGCCACCAGGGACTGGTTATAAACATTGTCCGAGGAACGAATACAGATGCGCCCCCGCCACTGGGGGTCCGCCAGGTCCTCGTAGCTGGACAGTTGCACGGGCTGGATCTTGTCCCGGACGTAGAGGATGGGGCGCGCCCGCAGCGACAACCCGAACCAGTGCCCCGCCGGGTCCCGGTAGGTCCCGGGGATGGCCGCCTGGAGCTGCTCCGAGGTCACCGCCTGGGTCACCCCCGCCGCCTTAGCCTGAAAGAGCCGCCCGGCGTCCGTGGTGATCAGCAGGTCCGCCGGGGAATTCACCCCCTCGCTCTGGAGCCGTTGCAGCAGGGCCTCCGCCTTGCCCGTGACCAGGTTGACCTGAATCCCCGTGTCTTGGGTGAAGCGGTCCAGCAAGGGCTTGATCAGTTCCTCCCCGCGGGCTGAATAGATATTGACCTCCGCCGCGAGGGCAGGGAGGGGGAGGGCGGTCAGGGCTGCCAGGCCGATGGCTATGATGGAGCTGCGGGTGGGTGACATGGCGGTTGGTTCTCCGGGTCAGAGGTGGAAACGAATGAATGAGGGGCGGCGACGGGCGGCCATCCAGGTCGTCGATCCTTGATATTAATAACGCGAACTATTCTCATTTGCAAGTTCCTTACGCCAGCCAGATACGTTCCAGTGCCCCTCGGGAGACATTGCCGAGCCGGTCTTCCGCCTCGATGAAATAACGCACATCGCCGGCACCGATCGGCAGGTCGGTGGTCAAGTAGTCCGCCGTCACCCGGGCCCCGGTCTGGCTGGGATAGGGACCCTGGCTGCGCATGGCCAGGCGGCTTTTTCCTTCCTGGGTGCGCAGCACCAGTTCAACCCGTTTCAGCCCGGACACATCGGCGACGAAGGTGTGCGCGACGCCCTGGCGGGGCGCATCCAGCAGGCAGCCCTGGCCCCAGCGTTTGCCGCCCGGATTTTCCGGTGTCACCCAGGGCGGGAAGATCGTCGGTCCGCCGTGGTCGTGGCCGGCCGCCACCAGGGCGTCGAGCGCTGGCTTGAGCAGGCCAAGCCCCAGGTTGGCGGCGTTGGTCACCTGCTGGTCCCAGACGTGCTGGCCGGTCCAGTACCAGTAGCAACTGGTCTCGGCGGTCAACAGCAGGCGAATGGCCTCCGCCAGTTCCGGATGACCGGGCTCGCTGTATTCCAGGGTATGGACGGCATTCTGGAAGGCGGTGAGTACGGCCCAGGAGTTCAGATCCGGCGAATAGGGCTGGTCGTAGCGGCCGAACCACTTCATGAATTGGGGATCGCCGTTGTCGGCGCCGGCCCAGGAGCCCGGCTCGATGTGGCACACCTGGGTGGGGTTCGGCGGGAAGCGTTGCAGATAGTCCTCCACCGTGGTCAGCTCGAAGCGGCTGTCCTGTTGCAGCCATTCGACCAGGCGGGAGGTGTTGTGATGGTAATAACTGTCGGCCCCCCCGCCGTGATTGTCGCCGTCCGAGTGCAGCAGGAAGAAGGGCGGATGTCGGGGATCGTAGCCGCCGGTCGCCACGACACGGTCATGGACCTGGCCGAGCACATCCGCATATTGCAGGGCGCCAAAACCGCCGCGGGCGTCCTCGTTGCCGATATAGCGCTCGGCGGGGATGGCGATGATCTTGTGGAGCTTGCCATCCGGGTCCTCGTAGCCCACGTATTCGGGCTTCAGCAGGCGCGGTGAAATTTTTGATCCGGCCCAGATATTGTGCATCTGCAGCCAGTCGTCCACGGGCGGATTGACCTGTTCGGCGGCATTCGGCGGCAACATGCCCTCGCCGATGCCGGCATAGGGGTAATCGCGACAGGCGCGGAAGCGGTGGATGGAGTCATAGACCACCGCCGTCACGCCGGCCTCGACCAGGGCCGGGATCATGCGCGCATGGAAGGCGGTCTCCGGCGGAAACAGCACCCGCGAGGCTGCGACGCCAAAGGCCCGCTGGATCAGGTCGCGGTGCCAGTGAATCTGGCGGACGATGTCCTGGTGCGGGATCAGGGGCATTCAGGGGGTGGAAGAAGCCGAAGGCGGAAAAGGGGATGCGCGGGTTGCCGAGGGAGGTGGTGGCCCCGGCCAATTGGCGCAGGGCGTTATTCCAGCCGGCGAAGCGGCCGCCACAGAGCCCCTCGTCGCCGCAGCGGTCCAGTTGCTCGATCAGGGAGCCGCTCCAGCTCGTGGACAGCCCCGCATGGGGGAGGCCGCCGTCGAGGTATTGGCGCACCGCCGCCGGAATGAAATCGGTATAGTTGCCGCCCCGCGAGCCGAAGATCTGGTCCTTCTCGCCGTCCCAATAGTTGCGGTCGGTGGTGTTGTAATAGGGCTGGTGCATGTGCTTGTGGATGCCGAAGTAGAGCTTGACCTCGGCGCCGCCGGCCACCTGGGCGCGGATGGCCGCCGGGCGGCGTGGCGGGTGGATCAGGCGCACATCCCGGAAGGCCTTGATCCAGTCGTCGCCCCGGGCCAGGCCGATGTCGGCTTGGCGATAGCCTTCGATCTGGATGCCGATCCGTTCCCCCGCGAGCCTGCCCGCCGGCACCACGGTGGCGTAATGCCAGGTCCCGGGCGAGGTCTGGCCGCACCGGATCGCCTCGCCCTTGAGCAAGAGTGCCTGGCCCGGCGCATGCAGTATGACCTGGGGAAAGGGGATCTCGCCGTCCGCGGTGAATCCGACCTCGAAGGCCTCGTGCTCGCCATCGGGCCCGCAGGGGATGGCCTCGGGGCAGTCGATCATCGTGAAACGGGTAAAGGTGCCCATGGGTTATTCCTGGTCGTCGGTTGAGTGGGTCAATCGGGGTTAATACGCCTTGCCGCGATGTCCTGCGATATCCCATCAAGGCAAGGCAGGCGGCACGGTCGCTATCATGGTGCAATCGGGATGCCTCCGTGCCCATGACGAACCTATTTTAAACCGAGAACACCATGCGCTCTTCCTCCTCCGACCTCCCGCGGCGGCCCGCCACCCGCAATCTCAAGCCCCTGATGCGCCTGCTGGGTTTCGTGCGACCCTACTTCGGGCGGGTGCTGCTGGCCGTGCTGGCCCTCCTGGTGGCCGCCGGGGCCGTGCTGGCCTTTGGCCAGGTGATCCGCGAGGTGGTGGACACCGGGCTCAAGGTGGGCTCCGAGGCCGCCCTCAACCGCTCTCTCCAACTCTTCCTCGCCGTGGTACTGACCATGGCCGGGGCCATCCTGGCCCGGTCCTATCTGCTGAGTTGGATCGGCGAGCGGGTCATAGCCGATATCCGCGCGGCGGTCTTCGGCCGGGTCCTGGGGCTGGACGTGGGCTTCTTCGAGACGACGCGCACCGGGGAGATCATCTCGCGCCTCACCTCGGACACCACCCTGCTCCAGACCGTGGTGGGCTCGACCCTGGCCATGGCCCTGCGCGCCTCCCTGCTGGTCATCGGCGGGCTCGTCATGCTGGCCCTCACCAGCCCCCGCTTGACCGGACTGGTGTTGCTGGGCACGCCCCTGGTGATCTTGCCCCTCTGGCTGCTCGGCTCCCGCCTGCGGCGTCTGTCCCGGGCCAGCCAGGATCGCGTCGCCGACGTCGGGGCCTATGTGGACGAGGTGCTCCACGCCATCCGCACCGTCCAGGCCTTTTGCCACGAGGCCATCGACCGGGAACGCTACCGCGCGCGGGTGGAGGCGGCCTTCGGCACTGCCCTGCGCCGCGCCCTCCTGAGTGCCGCCCTGGGCGCCATCGCCACGGCCCTGACCTTCGGGGCCATCGGCGCCGTCCTGTGGGTCGGCGGGCGCGAGGTGCTGGCGGGCCAGATGAGCGGGGGCGAACTCTCCGCCTTCCTCTTCTATGCCGTGCTGGTGGCGAGT
>JBATOB010000519.1:0-6642 GCA_049290655.1 Chromatiaceae bacterium
GAATGCCGGGGACCCGCTCGGCTCGGCCAACACCACGGCTTCACCCGGAGGCGCAGCACTGTGACGACCCGCACTTGGAGCATCCTTGCTGTCACGGCACTCAGCATCGCGGCCGCCTTCCTGCTGCCTGCCATGCCGCAGCCCACTGAATATCATGACTTTGCCGATCAACGGTACCTGTTCGGGATGGCGAATTTTCTCGATGTCGCGTCTAACGCCGGCTTCCTGCTCGTGGGTGTTGCTGGCCTGTTTGTCGTTCTAAAACCGC
Source organism: Chromatiaceae bacterium (assembly GCA_049290655.1). Lineage (GTDB taxonomy): Bacteria > Pseudomonadota > Gammaproteobacteria > Chromatiales > Chromatiaceae > M0108. Next base: position 269 of record JBATOB010000519.1, read on the forward strand.
GTACGCCGGTCGAGCACAACAGCGAACGTTGGCCATACGCCATCTTCTTTGTTGGTCTGGTGCTGACGGCACTGGGCTCCGGCTACTATCACCTCCAGCCGGACAACGAGCATCTGTTCTGGGACCGTCTGCCGATGACCATCGCATTCATGTCCCTGATCTCCGCCCAGATCGTTGATCGCATCAGCGTCAGAGCGGGCCTCGTCCTGCTGCTGCCGATGCTGGTGATCGGGATTGCCGCCGCTGTCTATTGGCTGATGACGGAGCGCGCTGGCGCGGGTAACGTGGTGCCCTACGGCATCCTGCAAGCCTATTCGGTGGTGATGCTGCTCGCGATTGCTTGGCTATATCCGTCGCGCTATACGCATGGCAACGACATCTACTGGGTATTCACGGCCTATGTGATGGCTAAGGTCCTCGAGACCTTCGACAAGGAACTCCTCGCGGTCGGACACCTGGTGAGCGGTCACACCCTCAAGCATGTGGCCGCAGCGATCGCGGGCCTGGTCGTTCTTCGGATGCTGGTGCTCCGGCGTCGTGACGGCCGTTTGAACGAGACGGCCTAACGACCTATTCGCCGCTTGAGCCTGTTACTCGTGCGGCGCCCCATTGGCGCAGGGTAGCAAGGATGGGCGCAATGGCCGACGGCTCGGCTTGACAACCGCGTCTGGGGGGTGCGGCTCGGGCTACTTCAACGTGAACGCGATCGCGATACCTGCGCCTCGCCGCAATAGAGAGATGATGCAGATGGCTATAAAGAGGCTACTGAAGCGGGTGTTGATCGGGGTCGTCGTGGTCGGCGCGGTTATGCTCGCGCTGCGGTCGTATCGGGCACTCAGCGGCCCTCCGCTCCATCCCTGGCACACCTTCGTGCCGGCTGAACTGCGCGAGGGCGAGCTCGACGCGGCCGACTGGTCGCGCTACCTGGCGCGGGAGACGTCGATCTTCGACAGCGTTCGCGCCGAGGTCAGCCAGAAGCTCGGTCCGGACGAGCGCGTGCCGATCAACCGCTACTTCGAGGACAGTCCGGTCTATCCGGCGCGCTTCGCCCAGGACTGGAACCGATCCTATGTCATGGAACCCGACGGCAAGCCGATCGGGGCCGTGGTGCTGCTACACGGGCTGACGGACTCACCCTACAGCCTGCGGCACATCGCGAAGCTGTACCGCGATCGCGGCTTCGTCGCCATCGGCGTCCGCTTGCCGGGGCACGGCACCGTGCCGGCCGGCCTGACCGACGTGCGCTGGGAAGATTGGATGGCCGCCACCCGGCTTGCGGTCCGCGAGGCACGCCAGCGGGTGCCTGCCCCCGGGCCATTGCACCTGGTCGGTTTTTCGAACGGCGGCGCGCTCGCCATGAAATATGCGCTCGACGTGATCACGGACCCGGAGCTGCACCGCGCCGACCGCATCGTATTGGTCACGCCGATGATCGGAATCACGCGCTTTGCGCGCTTTGCCGGTCTGGCTGGCCTGCCCGCCGTGCTGCCGCCGTTTGCGAACGCGGCGTGGCTCAGTGTCGTGCCGGAGTTCAATCCGTTCAAGTACAACTCGTTTCCGGTCAACGGTGCGCGCCAATCGTTCCGCCTGACCGATGCGCTGCAAAGCCAGATCCAGCGCCTCGCGCGTGCCGGCCGGCTCGGCGGCCTGCCGCCGGTTCTGACCTTTCAGTCGGTGATCGATTTCACCGTCAGCACCCCGGCCATCCTGACGGCGCTGTATGCGCTCCTGCCCGACAATGGCAGCGAGATCGTGCTTTTCGACGTGAACCGGACCCTGAAATTCGGCCCGCTGCTGCGCCCCTCCGCCTATGTGGCGCTCGATCGGTTGACGCCGACCTCCCCGCAGCCGTATCGCTTCACGTCGATCGTGAACGCGAGCGACGACAGTGACGCCACGGTCGAGCGCAGCATCGCGCCGGGCCAGTTGCAAGCAGAGGATCGCGCACTGAACCTGCCATATCCTCCCGGCATCTTCTCCTTGTCGCACCTGGCGATCCCGATTCCCATGGACGACCCGCTTTACGGGCTCCAGCCCGACCCCAAGGCGCGGCCCGAGTTCGGCTTCAGTCTCGGTGCCATGAGCGCGCGCGGCGAGCGTGGCACCCTGGTCGTCGACCAGGATTTTCTGACGCGCCTTCCATCCAATCCGTTTTTCCCCTATCTGCTCGAACGGGTCGACGAAGGTATCAATCGACCATCGGGGCCGACGGGACGCAATCTCGTCCCGACCGCCGTACCTGGCATCCCGGTGCGCCTTGAAGCCCTGCTGTCCACGTTCCTCTCCGACGATACGGAGTCGCAGCCGTTCGCCGGCCCTTAGCAGGCAAGGCAGAGCCTGCCAAGGCTGCCCAGGGGGTGATCCGGTTCAGCGCGCCGTCACCGCGCTCTTCCGTCTCGGCATCGAGGTCTACGAGATGGTCGTGGGGCGCCGGCCGGATTCCCTGACCGCCGACCCCCGGTGAGTCCAACCGCCGGCAGGCGCCTTGACGTTGGAATCGGCCCCGACATACCATCCCGGCGACGCGACCTTCTCGGTACCATGGAGATCCGACCATGACCACCCATGCCACCTGGAGCGCCCCGGCCCGCGGCCTGATCGTGGCCGCTGCCTTCGTGGTTGTTTTGGCTGGCATGCAGGGGGCTGCACCCCTGCTCGGCCCCATACTGCTCGCGGCCTTCATCGCGGTGGTCGCCACCCCCCCGCTGCGGCTCATGCGCAGGCACGGCGCCCCCAAGTGGGCCGCCCTGCTGATCATCGGGTTCCTGTTGTTCGACTTGGGCAGCCTCTTTGCGCTGGCGACCACCGGGGCAATGGAAGGCTTCAGGCACAGCCTGCCGAGCTACCAGGAGCGGCTGGTGCTCTTGAGCGCGGAACTCGGGGACTGGCTTGAGGGCCTGGGAATGCCGAATTCCCGCGAGGCGGTGCCAGACATCCTGGATCCGGCCCTGGCGATGGCCCTCACCAGGACCTTTCTCTCCAATATCGGTGGCGTCTTTTCCACAGGCCTGTTGGTCCTGTTCACCGTCCTGTTCATCCTACTCGAGGCGGCCGGCATGCCCGCCAAGCTGAAGGCGGCCTTCAACCCTACGGCGGAGACGGAGGCACGCATTCAGAAGATGCTGTCCTCCATCAACCGGTACATGGTGATCAAGACCCTGGCCAGTCTGGCAACTGCGGCCCTCATTTGGGTCTGGCTGTGGTATCTCGGTCTCGACTTCGCCGTCCTCTGGGCCCTGCTCGCCTTCCTGCTGAACTTCGTACCCTTCGTCGGTTCCCTCCTGATGGCGGCCCCGGCCATCCTGTTGGCCCTGGTGCAGACCGACATCCAGACCACCTTGCTGGTCGCGCTGGGTTATCTGGTCGTCAATACCGCCATCGGGAGCATCTTGGAGCCGAGATTCATGGGGAAGGGGCTCGGCATCTCCACCCTGGCGGTCTTTCTGTCGTTGCTGTTCTGGGGATTCGTGTTCGGCAACGTGGGGGTGTTCCTCTCGGTGCCGCTGACCATGGTGCTCATCATCGCCCTGGATGCCAGCCCCCTGACCCGCCCGATTGCCATTCTGCTCGGCCCGGACATCGCGGCGGCGATACCTAATGATGAGACGACTTGTTTATCGACAGCTTGACGGCCTGCCAGGCAAGACGCCAAATGACCCCTAGTGACTACCCGAGCCAACCGGATAGGCATGGTTCGATTGATTACAGATGGAAGCAGAATGCGATCTGTTTCGGCCTCACCTTGAACGACATACTGTTATGGCCATGACCCCTCGCGCCTGCACAACTCGGCAGTGCCGCCTGGCCTCGGCGGGGTGTCCGATGGGTGGCCCTGAGGCGGCTACGCCCTCCGGGAACGGCGTAGCGCTGGCACGGGCGGCCGGATTCCTTGGTTGCTGGCTACTGCTCGCCACCCTTGGCACGGGTGCCAACCTGATCGCCGATCTGGTCGTGGGCCTGCTGGCCGCCACCGCGGCCACCTGGGTCAGTCTCCATCTGCTGCCGCCGGGTCCCGGACGGGTCCGCTACGGCGCCCTGGTCCGACTCACCTGGCGCTTTCTCTGGCAATCGGTGGTCGCTGGGATCGATGTGGCGCGCCTGGTCTTTGCCCCGCGCCTGGCCTTGCGACCCGGCTATCTGAACTACCCGGTGCGGATCCCGCCGGGCACCGGGCGGGCCCTCTTCGGTGCTCTCACCAGCCTGGTGCCCGGCACCCTGCCGGTTGGTGCCGGTCCCGGGAACACCCTGGTCTATCACTGCCTCGACCCGAGCCAACCGGTGGTGGAGGGGCTTGCCGCGGACGAGGCCCTGTTGACCGAGGCCCAAGGCGGGGGCCACGCCGATGACTGAGTTCCTCTCGCCGCTGCGCTCTTCGTGCTCGGCACCGTTGCCCTGGGCCTGATCCGCGTCTTGCGTGGCCCGGACGATACGGACCGCATGCTGGCGGCGCAGTTGCTCGGCACCGGCGGGGTCGCCTCCCTCCTGCTGCTCGGCGTGGCCAATGGGGTCAATGCGGTTGGGGACCTGGCCCTGCTGCTGGCCCTGCTCGCCGCCTTCGCCTCGGTGGCCTTCGTGACCGGCGCCAGACGCCCGGGTCCGGCGGCACCGACCCGGGGCATGGCCCCGGACAGCCCGGAGGCGCAGGACTAGGCATGACCCTCTTCACGTTCATCTGCGTGTCCCTCGGGGCCGTCTTCTTTCTGGCGGGAACCCTGGGCCTGCTGCGTTTCCCCGACACCCTGACCCGCCTGCACGCCCTGACCAAGGCGGATAACCTGGGCCTGGGCCTGGTGGTGCTCGGTCTCCTGCCCCAGGTGGCCTGGCCCCTGGGTACCCTCAAGCTCATCGCCATCTGGCTGTTCGCCCTCCTGGCCGGGGCCACGGTGGGACAACTCCTGGGTGCCGCCGCGCGGCCCCGCCCGGGCACCCCAGGTGTCCGCGCCACCCCCGTGGAGGAGCCGGCCCCATGAGCCTCGCCCTGGCCGCCGATGCCTTCCTCACCCTGCTGATCCTGGGCCTGGCGGTCTGGACCATCACCGCATCCCAGACCTATGGCGCCGTGGTCAGCTTTGTGGCCTACGGGCTCCTGGCGGCGCTGGTCTGGGTGCGCCTGGGCTCGGTGGACGTGGCCATGACCGAGGCGTCCCTGGGCAGCGGGCTGACCGGGCTCCTGCTCCTCGGGGCGGCGGCACACCTGGCCCCTTTGGAGGCGGCCGAGTGCCGGGGGCGGCCCGGTCCCTGACTGCGCCTGCTGGTCGGGACCCTGTGCGCGGCGGTGACGGCGGGGCTGGCCGCCGTGGTCCTGCTCCTGCCGGAGCCGGCCCCGACCCTGGCCCCGGCGGTGGCCGAGCACCTGCCGGGTCTAGGGGTCAAGAACCCGGTCACCGGGGTCCTGCTCGCCTATCGCGCCGTGGACACCCTGTTGGAGTCCGTGGTCCTGGTGCTAGCCCTGATCGCGGTCTGGTCCCTGGCGTTGGACCCGGCCTGGGGTGGGCGCCCGGCGTCGCCCGGACCCAAGGACCCGGGGAGCGCCCTGATCCTGCTGGCCCAGGTCCTGCCCCCCTTTGGCATCCTGGTGGGGGTCCATATCCTATGGATCGGGGCCGACGCCCCCGGCGGCAAGTTCCAGGGCGGGGTCGTACTGGCCGCCATGTGGGTTCTCGTCCTGGTGGCGGGGCTACGACGGCCCCCAGCCCTGGCCGGCCGCCCATTGCGCTGGCTGATCGTCCTGGGGTCCCTGGCCTTCATCGCCTCGGGCTTTCGGGGGTCTGGCTCGCGGGGGCCTTCCCGGCCTACCCGGACGGCCTGGCCAAGCCCCTGATCCTCGCCATCGAGATCCTCCTGACCCCGTCGCTCGCCGCCATCCTGGGGCTGCTCTTGTTGGGGCCGCCGGTGGCGGACCGGGGGCCCGGGGCATGACTGTCACCACCCTCTACGGGCTGTCCGGCGCCGCCCTGGTGGGGCTTGGCCTCTATGGCCTCGTCTGCCACCCCGGGGCCCTGCGCAAGATCCTCGCCTTCAACCTCCTCGGCAGCGGTGTCTTCCTGCTGGTCGGCGTCATCGCGCGGCGTGGTGGCGGGGTCGCCCTGGGAGCAGACCTGGGTAGCGATCCGGTACCCCAGGCCATCATTATCACGGCCCTGGTGGTCGCCTTCGCCGCCACGGTGCTCGCGGTCGCGCTGCTGCTGCGGCTCGCCGGGGCGACCGGCCAGGCCACCCTGGACGCTGAATCGTCCAGGCCACCGCCCTCGCCCGAGACCGACCGCTGATGGAGATCCTCCCGCCCCTGCTGGAGGTCGCGGCCGCGCAGGGCGGCAACCTCTTGGTGCTCACCCTGGTGCTGCCGGTCCTGGCCCTGCTGCTGGCCTTCCCCC
>JBATOB010000520.1:0-11340 GCA_049290655.1 Chromatiaceae bacterium
GGGCCGGGCCGGGGCCGTGGTCGCGGGCACCGCCACCACCGAGGCCGGCGCCGACCGCATCAGCGAGACCCTGACCGCCTATGGCTGTCAGGGTGCCGGCCTGGTCCTCGATGTCGCCAATCCGGCCTCCGTGGACAGTCTCATGGAGCGTCTGAGGTCGGACTTGGGCGAGCCGAGCATTCTGGTCAATAACGCCGGCATCACGCGCGACAACCTCCTGATGCGCATGAAGGAATCTGATTGGAGCAGTATTCTGGACACCAATCTCGGCTCGGTATATCGCATGTCCAAGGCTTGCCTGCGCGCCATGACCAAGGCCCGCAAGGGGCGTATCATTAATGTCGCCTCGGTGGTAGCCGTCATGGGCAATGCCGGTCAGACCAATTACGCGGCGGCTAAGGCCGGCATGATTGGTTTCAGTAAGTCACTGGCGCGCGAAGTCGGTTCCCGAGGCATCACGGTCAACTGCGTGGCGCCGGGCCTGATCGATACCGACATGACCCGTGCCTTGGACGAGGCCCATCAGCAGCAAATCCTGGCCGGCATCCCTCTGGGGCGCTGGGGCTCGGTGGAAGAGGTGGCCGCGACCGTGGTCTTCCTGGCGTCACCCGGAGCGGCTTACATCACCGGCGAGACCCTTCATGTCAACGGCGGCATGTGGATGGTCTGAGGCAAATTCGGGCGTGCCCTTGGGCGCCTTTCATCCGTCAACGAATACGCCTAGAATAGGCACCGCCCTTCTTGGGGCGATATATTCAAATCCGTGAGGGTCAAAAAAAATGAGCAGCGTTGAAGAGCGAGTCCGCAAGATCGTAGTGGAGCAGTTGGGTGTCAAGGAGGAAGAGGTGACCCTCGAGTCCTCTTTCGTCGATGACCTCGGCGCCGACTCCCTGGATACCGTTGAGTTGGTGATGGCCCTGGAAGAGGAGTTCGAAACCGAGATCCCGGATGAGGATGCCGAGAAGATCACCACGGTCAAGCAGGCCATCGATTACATCAACGCGCATCAGGCCTAATCAGGACCCTCGCATCCTCGCGGGCGGGTGGTGGTGCCTCATGGGCGCGGCCGCCAGCCAGACTCCAGATCAGGCTCCCGATTAGGTTCGAGGGTATTTATTCATGTCGATCAGAAGGGTTGTAATCACCGGTGTCGGCCTTGTCGCCCCGGTGGGACTGGATACCAAGTCTGGGTGGGAGAGCATCCTGGCCGGGCGTAGCGGCATTCAGCCCATCACCCATTTCGAAATAGCGCCCTTTTCCACCCGGTTCGGTGGGCCTATCTACGGTTTTGACCCCGAGCTCTACGTCCCCAAGAAGGACGTCAAGAAGATGGATAAGTTTATCCATTACGGTATTGGCGCCGGGACCCAGGCCATGGAGGATGCTGGCCTCGAGATCACGGAGGCGAATTGCCGTCGTATCGGCGTTGCCGTTGGCTCCGGCATTGGCGGCATCGCCGGCATCGAAAACAGCTATGCGGCTTATCTCCATGGCGGGCCGCGGAAGATTTCGCCCTTCTTCGTGCCGGCCAATATCGTCAACATGGTCGCCGGGGATCTATCAATCAAATATGGCCTCAAGGGGCCTAACTACTCGATCGTTTCCGCCTGCAGTACCGGCACCCACAACATTGGCGAGGCGGCCCTCATGATCCGCCATGGCATGGTCGATGCCATGCTGGCCGGCGGGGCCGAGATGGCGACTACCCCCGTCGGGCTGGGTGGTTTTGCCGCCGCCAAGGCCCTCTCCACCCGTAACGACGCCCCCCAGCTTGCCAGTCGTCCTTTCGATCGTGACCGCGATGGCTTCGTCCTCAGCGACGGCGCCGGCGTCATCGTGCTGGAAGAATACGAGATGGCCAAGGCGCGTGGGGCCAATATCTACGCGGAACTGGTCGGCTTCGGCATGAATTCCGACGCCTACCATATGACCGCCCCCTCGGAGAATGGCGAGGGCGCCGCCGAGTGCATGCGCCTGGCCTTGGAGATGGCGGGCTTGGGGCCGGAGCAGGTGGACTACATCAATGCGCATGGCACCTCGACCCCGGCGGGCGACATCGCCGAGACCAAGGGCATCAAGCGCGCCTTCGGCGAACACGCCTACAAGGTCGCCGTCAGCTCCACCAAGTCCATGACGGGCCATATGCTGGGCGCCGCTGGCGGGGCCGAGGCCATCTTCACCTTGCTGGCCATGCGTGACCAGGTGGCCCCCCCCACCATCAATTACGACACGCCCGACCCCGACTGCGACCTGGACTATGTGCCCAACGTCGCCCGCCCCATGAAGATCGATGTGGCGATCAGCAACTCCTTTGGCTTCGGCGGCACCAACGGTTCCCTCGTCTTCCGGCGAATCTGAGGCCAGTGGCGAGGCCCAGGCCGATGCGGGCCTCGCCCAGGAGGCCGAGTCCGCGGGAGACTCCCTCGGGCCGCTGATCGCCGTGTCCCGGGATGCCGCAACCGGTCCCGAGCGAGACCCTAGCCACCCACCCCCCGCCAGCCCCCCTAGGCGCCGCCTCTTCAGGAAGCTGGGGTTCCTTCTCCTGCTGGTCATCGTCTTGGGACTGGCCGGCCTGGGTCTCCGCTTCCATTATGATGCCTTCAAGGAGCGGCCCCTGGCCGTACCCGTCATGGCGGGGCCAGAGCAACCCTTCCTGTTCGAGATCCCTCTCGGGATGTCCCTGCGCACCCTGGCCGAGGAGTTGACGGCTTTAGGGGTGCTGGACCAGCCCTATTACTTCCTCGCCCTAGCCTACCTGCGTGGCGATGCGGGGCGAGTTAAGGCCGGGGAATACGAGATCAGCCCCGGTATGACCCCGGTTGCCCTGCTCGACAAGCTGGTCAAGAATCAGGTCTACCAGCGCTCTCTAACCCTCATCGAGGGCTGGACACTTGCCCAGCTCCTCGCGGCCCTGGCCAAGGATGATCGCCTGGTGGGCAAACTGGAGGGGGCCACGCCCCAGGACCTGATGGCCACCCTGGGCCGGGCGGGTCAGCATCCCGAGGGCCGCTTCTTTCCCGATACCTACCGTTTTACCAAGGGTACCAGCGACCTCGATATCCTGGGACGCGCCGCCCAAGCCATGGATCGGGTCCTGGCCGGGGAGTGGCGGGACCGCGCCCCCGGTCTGCCCTTGGAGAGCCCGGATCAGGCCCTGGTCCTGGCCTCCATCATCGAAAAGGAGACGGGCCAGGTCAGCGAGCGCCCCGCCATCGCCGGCGTCTTCATCCGGCGACTCCAGCTCGGCATGAGGCTCCAAACCGACCCCACGGTCATCTACGGGCTGGGCGCCGCCTTCGATGGGGACCTGCACCGTGCCGATCTGACCCGGGATACGCCCTACAACACCTATACCCGGTATGGCCTGCCGCCCACCCCCATCGCCCTGCCCGGCCGAGCCGCCATCCACGCCACCCTGCACCCGGCGGCGGGCGATAGCCTCTATTTTGTCGCCAAGGGCGATGGTGGCCACTGGTTCTCCGCCACGCTGGAGGAGCACAATCAAGCGGTGCGACGTTATCAGTTAGGACAGGCCGCCGAGGGGGGCAAGCCATGAGGTCAAGGGGACGATTCATTACTCTGGAAGGCATCGAGGGCGCGGGAAAATCGACCCAGGTGGCCCTCATCCAGGCCACTCTTGAACAACTGGGCCTGAGCGTCATGCTCACCCGCGAGCCGGGTGGCGCCCCCATCGCCGAGCGGCTGCGCCAGATCCTGCTCGACCCCGACTGTCGGGGCATGTCCGCGGACGCCGAGCTGTTGCTGGTGTTTGCCGCCCGCGCCGAACACCTGGCCAAGATCATCCGCCCGGCCCTGGAGCGGGGTGACTGGGTGGTCTGTGACCGCTTTACCGATGCCAGTTACGCCTATCAGGGCGGTGGCCGCGGCCTGGACCCGGCCCGCATCGCCGTGCTGGAGGGATTTGTGCAGGGCGAACTGCGCCCGGACCTCACCCTGCTCTTTGACCTGCCGGTGACTCTGGGGCTGGAGCGCGCCAGCAAGCGGTCGGACCCGGATCGCTTCGAGGGCGAGACGGCGCGCTTCTTCACGGGAGTCCGTGCGGCCTATCTGGCCCGGGCCCAGGCCGAGCCCGGGCGGATGCGTCTCATCGACGCCAGTGCCCCCCTCGATCAGGTGAGCCAGGCCGTTACCGCGGCCATCCGGGCCTTTGCCGCCAGTGCCAGGGATGCCAACCCATGACCACCGCCGCGCCCCTGGAGGCCTTGCCCCCCTGGCTCAAGGAGCCTTGGGCGGCCCTGCAAGGTGCCCGCCAGGCGGATCGTTTCCCCCATGCCCTGCTCTTGACCGGCCCCGCCGGGGTGGGCAAGCGCCGCCTGCTCGAGGCCCTGGCCCACTCCCTCCTGTGTCCCAGGACCCGGGCCGGGGGCTGGGCCTGCGGCCAGTGCCTGGATTGCCGCTTGCTGGCCGCCGGCACCCATCCGGACTTGGCGCGCGTAGGGCCCGACGAGGAGGGAAAGTCCGGCGAGATCAAGGTTGACGCCATCCGTGCCCTGGCCAGTGTCGAGAGCCTGACCGCCCATCGTGGCGGCTGGAAGCTGATCCTCATCGACCCGGCGCATCGCCTGAATACCTCCGCCGCCAACGCCCTGCTCAAGACCCTGGAGGAGCCGGCGCCCAGTACCCTCCTGTGCCTGGTCAGCGAGCAGCCCAGCCGTCTGCCCGCCACCATTCGCAGCCGGTGTCAGGTCCTGCGCCTGGCCGTCCCGCCCGAGGCGGAGGCCCTGGCCTGGCTGGCGCCCCGCACCTCGGGGTTCGAGGCCGCGACCCTGCTGCACCTGGCCCATGGCGCCCCCTTGCGCGCCCTGGAACTGGCCAACCCGGAACGCCTGGCCTTGCGTGATCGTCTGATCAGGGGTTTCGTCGAGGTGGCGCATGGTAAGCGCGATCCCCTCGCCGAGGCGGTAGCCTGGAACCAGGCCGAACCGGCCCTGCTCCTCGACTGGCTGTGGGGCTGGGTCAGCGACCTCTTGCGGCTCATCCCGGAACTGCTGGGGTCGTCTGGGCAGGCGCGGCTGATCAATGCCGACCGGGCGGGCGATTTCCGGGCTTTGGCGGCCCGGGTGGACCCCGCCGCCGGTCATCGTTTCCTGCGCCAGGTCTGGCGGGTGGGCGCCAGCGACACCACGAATCTCAACCGCCTGCTGCTCTTTGAGACCTGGCTCCTGGAGTGGGCCCGTCTCTATAGTCCCGCCGCCGGCCGTCACCCACGCTAGGGGAGAAGGCAATGGAAGCTTCCGCCATGGGCGCTCGCCCCCGCATCATCAATTTCGCGATCCGCGACAAGGCCGCCCTCTACGCCGCCTATATGCCCTTCATCCAGAATGGTGGCATCTTTATTACCAACAGCCGCCGCTATGAACTGGGGGATGACATCTTCCTGGTTCTCAAGTTGCTGGACGACCCCGAGAGCCTGCCCATCGCCGGCCAGGTGGTCTGGATTACCCCGCCCGGCGCGGAGGGCAACCGTACCATTGGCATCGGCATCCAGTTTAGCGACCAGGACAAGGGTGCCGCGCGCGCCAAGATCGAGACCTATCTGGCCGGTATGCTGGAACTGGATCGGCCCACCCATACCCTGTAGCCGGCCGCCGCGCCGCTAACCCCATTAATGCCGCCTGAGCCTGGCCCAGCCGTTCGCTCTTGCCAAGGAGAAAGCCCATGCTCGTGGACTCCCATTGCCATCTCGACCGGGTCAGTCTCAAGGCCTATGACAAGGACTTCGGCCGCTTCATGGCGGAGACCCTGGCCAGCGGGGTAGGGCGGATGCTTTGCGTCGCCATCGACCTGGAGCATTACCCCAGGATGCGCGCCCTGGTGGAGCCCTATCCCCAGGTGTCGGTATCGGTGGGCGTCCATCCCAATGAGGTCAATCGCCATGAACCCGAGGTCGAGGAGCTGGTGGCGCTGGCGGCGGACCCGCGCAATGTCGCCATCGGCGAGACGGGGCTCGACTATTACCGGAGCGAGGGGGATCTGGCCTGGCAGCACCAGCGCTTTCGCAACCACATCGCCGCCGCCAAGGCCTGCCGCAAGCCCCTGATCATCCACACCCGGGAGGCGCGGGCGGATACCCTGCGCATCCTGCGCGAGGAGGGGGCCCGGGAGGTCGGGGGCGTGCTGCATTGTTTTACCGAGGACTGGGACATGGCCAGCCAGGCCCTGGATCTGGGCTTTTACATCAGCTTTTCCGGCATCATCACCTTCGAGGGCGCGGAGGAATTGCGTCGGGTCGCCGCCCGGCTGCCCCTGGACCGGATGCTGATCGAGACCGATAGTCCCTACCTGACCCCCGTGCCCCACCGGGGGCGCCCCAACGAGCCGAAATACGTCACCCATGTCGCCCAGCGCATCGCCAAGCTACGCGGCCTGGAGACGGATACGCTGGTATCCGCCACCCATAACAATTTCCAACGCCTCTTCAATCCGTCAGCGCAAGGTCCAGACGCGATCGCTTGAATTAACCCAAGCTACCCTTGGCCAAGAGGACGTCGATCTGCTGGGTCGCCTCTTCCCAATTCATGCTATCGAAGCTGGGGTCGAAGCCATGCTTCTCGGCGATGAAATAGGCGGCATCGCGAATCATGGCCTCGCGCTCCTCCGCGGTCACGGCGGTTGAAGGGGACGAGTTCCGGGATTGTGCCGCCAGGGGTCTGGGGGCGGGGGTTGAGGATGGGACGGGCTTGGGAGCCGTTGTCAGTGGGGTCGCTGCGGCGGGGGGCGCCTTGGCTGCTGGAGTCGGAGCTGACGTTGTTGCCTTGGGGGCCCTGGCCGCGGCGGGAGCTGGCGTTGCCGCCGCATTCCCTGCGGTGGCGGCCGGTCGGGCGACGGTCTTGCGCACCGGCGCCGACCTCTTGGTGACGGGCGCCGTCTTGACGTCCTGGCCCGATGGTGCCACGGTTTTCTTGACCACCGGGTTCCTCGGCGCGACCGGGACGGCGGGCGCCTTTTGGGTTGTGGTTTTTTTGGTTACGATCTTGTTGTCATCAGCCATGGGTGATCAGACTCCTCCTAATTATGACGCGCGGCCAGTCAGTGGGTGATACGCGAATTCAAACTCTATTGGGCCGTGTATAACGTGCATCCCGTTACTGGCAATGATATAGCGGGAACCCCGAATCCTGAAATTTTATGCCGTGCGTAATTAAAATCGGTAAATCTGGGTATCGACCCGGAGCGTGCCGTTCTGTTCCAATGCTGTTCCAGAATCCCCCAGCAGGGTTCCACCGGATGGTCTTTGCTGTGATAGGGCGGGTAATACAACAACGGAATGGGCTTGCCGATGTGACCGTTACAAGCCGCTCGGAATGCCCGTCGCTCGGCTCCCACCATTTTCGAGGCGGGGCGTTTGAGATCCTCGCGATGACCGGCATCAAGAACAGTTATTTGCGGTGGAAAGAACATGATGATCCACGCGTCGCTTCGGAACAGGGCACGACTATCGCACGCAATGGTATAAGTTTCTTCGTAAATCACCTGAGACGGCAAAGGGGTACGAACAGCTCCAATTCGCTCAGGCCGCCATGGACGCCAATATGGACCGTGCCCTTCTCGCTGGGCAACTGGTCACGAATGACACTCCGGCCCGTTAACAGCAAGGTATAGTCTCCGACCCGATCCTGTAACCCAGGATGGGGGTCGCCCTGGCCAAACAGCCCCTGATGGATCAGCTCTTGGCTGGGTTTAAGCAAGGCGTGGCCGCCCAGGACTTGCTGGCAGTAGTCCTCGAAGTCCTGGACGCGACGCGGACGCAGGTAGCAGAAGGCGGCACGGGGTTCGCCGCAGAGGGGTAGGGAGAGGCAGGCCTCCAGTTCCGGGTGATTTGCTAGGTCGATGCGTGCCCCGGGTCCGGTGTCGATCAGGCCATGATCGGCGGTGACCAGCACCAGGGTGTCGGTCCCGGCACTGGCAACCATAAAGTCGGTGAGGGCCTGCTCGATGGCCCCCAAGTGGCGCGCGGCCAGGGGGCTGGCCATGCCGGCTTCGTGACCGCGGCTATCCAGGCCAGGCCAATATAAATAGAGGTACTTGGGGTCCGCATCCGCTCGTAGGATGCGGGTGGCCTGGCGGAACATGTCCCGCAGGTCCGTGAAGGGCCGAACTTGCGCCGGACCCAGGTGGGCCAGATTGAAGTCCGAATGGGCAATTTTGGCCGGGGTGAGAAAGAAGGCCCGGGTGCGGATACGGCTGGCCAGGCACCGATGCCCGAGGAGCGACGCCAGGTCAACACCCGCCTGGCGGTAGCCGACGCCCCCATAACGCGGGTGCCCGGGCAGCACGCTCATGACGCAGCCGAGTTCGCGGAAGTAGGTGAACCAGCCGGTTATGCCGTGCTGCTGGGGCGCGTCACCGGTCAGAAAGGTGGTGATGGCAGAGGCCGTAGTGGTTGGGAAGACCGAGGTGATGGCCCCGAGCCGGTGGCGACTCAGGATACCCATCGGCGATCGCTCCGCCAGCCAGTTTGCCCCCAAGCCGTCGATAACCAACAGCAGGACGTTGGTGTAACCTCGAATGTCCTCCGGGGGCAGCAGGCGGAGGTTGGGGTAATCCCCCTCTCCGCCCCGGGCACGAATGAGGGATGCCATGAGGTTGACGATGCTCCCGCCGCCATAATCTGGCATCGGCAGACAGGTGTCGGGGAGGAGCATGAGGGCGGGTTCCGTGGTGCTAATCATGATAATTATGAATCAAGTGGCGGATCGTCGCGTCGGGACGTACCATGCGTGCCTTTCGTGCCGCCTCATTGGGCGGATGACGCGATGGGGAATGCCATGCGATTGATCCCTCTCTGTTTGCCCCTTGTGCCCCTGATCCTATTGGTTAGCTGCGCGACCCATGAAGTTAACACTAACGATCTTCCGGTGTTTTGCCTCGACACCCCCAAATCCGGCAAATGCGCGGGCAGTACCCCCGGCTTTTACTACGATTACCCCAGCGACACCTGTCGCCCCTTTCGCTACGGTTCTTGCCATGGCCCCGTGCCCTTCACCAGCCGTGACCTGTGCGACCAGGCCTGTGTGGCTAGGGGTAAATAGTCTGGCAAAGGGCCGATAGGTGATTGCAATCCCCGGCTTCGCCCACTTGGCCGCCTAGGCGCGGCTATCCGACTAAGCCGGTGTCCCGGGTGTTAGCGCGCTTGAACTGGGTGGCGTGGCACTTGGGGCAGGGGGGGATGCGGCCGGTCTTGTGCAGATGCAACTCGGCACCGCAGGCGACGCAGAGGAGGGTGCCGGGGCCAGAGATCTCGCCGGTGTGGTAGCCGATGGCGTGGCGGGCCTGCTCGGCCCAGTCGTGAAGTTGCAGGCTGGTCTGGTCGGCGACGCTGGTGAACATCTCCAGCATGCGCTGTTCAATCTGGTCCAGGTCGAAGCGCCACCATTGACGCAGGTCGGCGCCGGTTTCGGTGATGTAGGTGGCGGCGTCCTTGATATCGCGCTCGACATATTCGGCCACCTTGGTGGCCTCCTCGCGGGTGAGTTCGCCCAGTTCCACCATGTGGTCGCGGGCCTTGTCCAGCAGCTCGCGCAGGGCCGGCATGGTCTCCTGCCCGGCCTTGGCCAGAGATTCATGGGTGCGTTTGAGCATCTCCTCATAGGCTTGGACCATCCTGTCAAGGGCGGCGGGCTTGTCGTTGTCGGTCATGGCGGGCTCCGGGTGGTGGCGGTGGCTGGCGTGGGTGGGGGGACGTTGCGTCCCCTGTGTCAAGTTTGCCCCATGGCGTGGAAATGGCAAGCCCGGGCTTTATCGCTGAACAGGATGTTAAATTGAATGTCCCTACCCTGAACCCTACTACGAAGCCGTCTCGGCCCCTTCCTCGTAGCGATAGCCGACACCATAGACGGAATGGATCAATTCCTGCTCCGGGACCAGGTCATCAAGTTTGCGGCGTAGTTTCTTGACGTGGCTGTCGATGGTGCGATCGGAGACGACGCGATGGTCGCGGTAGATGCGCTCCATGAGCCGCTCGCGGGAAAAGATGCGACCGGGGGCGGCATGGAGGGTGGCGAGGAGGCTGAATTCCACCGCCGTGAGTTCGATGGCGCGCCCCCGCCAGTGGACGCGCAGGGTGGAGGTGTCCAGGGTGAGGGCGCTGGCCTCGCCGTCCGCCTTGGCGCCGGGGGGGGCGGCCTGGGTGCGGCGGAGCACGGCCTTGACCCGCGCCACCAATTCCCGGGGGCTGTAGGGTTTGCAGACATAGTCGTCGGCGCCCAGCTCCAGGCCGAGGAGGCGGTCGATCTCCTCGACGCGGGCGGTGGTCATGATGATGGGGACCTGGCTGAAGGCCCGGATGTCGCGGCACAGATCCAGGCCGTCGCGGCCTGGCAGCATGAGGTCGAGGAGGACTAGAGCGGGTTGGTTGGCGCGCACCCAGTCGGCAACGAGGGTGCCGTCGGCGAGGATCTCAGTGCCGTAGCCGGCGGCGGTCAGGTAATCGGCGACTAGGCGGGCGAGGCGCTCCTCGTCCTCGACTATCAGGATGCGGTCGGTCATGGGGTGGCACCTTGGAGGGGCAGGCGGAGGCGAATCCAGAGGCCGCCGAGGGGGGAGGGCAGGGCGGCGATGTCCCCGCCATGGGCCTCGGCGATGTTGTGGGCGATGGCCAGGCCGAGCCCGGCACCGCCGCTGTGGCGGCCCCGGGAGGCCTCGACCCGGTAGAGGCGGTCGAAGAGGTGGCCCAGGGCGGCCTCGGGGACGCCGGGGGCCGTGTCCTGGAAGTCGATGAGAAAGTAGCCGGGCGCCTGGTCGAGGAGGATGCGGAGCTCGCCGCCGGCGTCGGTGTACTGGAGGCTGTTGTGCAGCAGGTTGCGAAAGAGCTGGGAGAGGCGGTGGCCGTCCGCCCAAAGCACCGGGGTTTCCGCCAGCGGGTTGTGGAGGTTGAGCGCCAGGCCGGCGGCGGCGAAGCGGGGGCGGAAGGCGTCCAGGTCCGTCGCCAGGATTTCAACGATGTCGGTGTCCGCCTTGCGATAGCTGAGGGCGCCGAGGTCGGTCATCGATAGCTCGTGCAGGTCGTCCACCAGTCGGCCCAGGCGCAGGGTGTCGCCATGCAGGGCCTCCAGGGTGCGGGCGCCGAGGGGGCGCACGCCGTCCTGGGCGGCCTCGATCTCGGCGCGCAGCAGGGCCAGGGGGGTGCGCAGTTCGTGGGAGATGTCGGCCATCCAGCGGCGCCGCGCCTGCTCGTTGGCCTCCAGAGTCTGGGCCAGGGCGTTGAGGTCGCGGCCGAGCCGACCCAGTTCATCATCCCCCTGGCGTTCGGCCCGGGCGCCATAGTCGCCGGAGGCCAGGCGCCGTGCCGTGTCCTGAAAGCCGCGCACGGGCTGGGCC
>JBATOB010000521.1:0-4046 GCA_049290655.1 Chromatiaceae bacterium
GGGTCCGCCCGGGCGAGCGGGTCCTGGATGTCTGCGCCGCGCCGGGCGGCAAGACCGCCCACCTGCTGGAACTGGCGGACGGCCAGCTCGAGCTCACCGCCCTCGACATCGACCCCCAACGCCTCGACGGGGTGCGCGACAACCTCCAGCGCCTGTCCCTCGCCGCGACCCTCCTGGTCGGCGACGCCACCGAGCCCGGCGGGGACTGGGCCCAGGGCACTTACGATCGCATCCTCCTCGATGTCCCCTGTTCCGCCACCGGGGTCATCCGCCGCCACCCGGACATCAAGTGGCTGCGGCGGCCCGGCGATATCGAGGCCCTGTGCGCACGCCAGGCCCGAATGCTGGAGGCCATCTGGCCCCTGCTCGCCCCAGGCGGTATCCTGGTCTATGTGACCTGTTCCCTGCTGCCGGACGAGAATGAACGGCGGATTCGCGCCTTTCTCTCCCGTCACGGAGACGCTAGCGAGGCCCCCATCGCGGTGGATTGGGGCCTGGCGCGGGCGAGCGGACGTCAGACCCTGCCGACGGTGGGTGGTGGCGATGGTTTCTATTTCGCCCGGCTCCGTAAGGCAACATCATGAGGGCACTCATCCCCAACCAGCCGGCGTCCTGGGGGCTTGGCCTCTGGCTGACCCTCCTGTTGCTGCCCGGCCCGGGTTTCGCCAAACCGGCCTTCCAGATCGAAGACGTCAAGATTCGCACGGTCGGCGAGGAACTGGTCATGGATGCCCGTTTTGCCCCGGACCTGAGCCCGGTAGCCCTGGAGGCCCTGGACAACGGGGTGCCCCTGACCCTGGAGGCCCACATTCAGGTCCGTGATGCCGATGCCTGGGTCTGGGATTCCAGCCTGGTGGATCGCCGCCTGCGTTACGAGATCCGTTACCAACCCCTGGCGGAACGCTACCAGGTGAGTCCGGTGCCCGGAGGGGCCGGTCACAATTACGTTACCCGCGACGCCGCCATTGCCGCCCTCGGCGACCTGCACGGCCTGCCCCTGCTCAACCGGGGGGAACTCGCGGCGGGCAAGGACTATCGGGTGGACCTCAAGATCGCCCTCGACATCGAGGAACTGCCCCTGCCCCTGCGGCCCACGGCCTATCTCCTCCCTTCCTGGAAGCTCTCGTCGGGCTGGACCACATGGCCGTTGCGACCTTGACTCGTTGGCGCCGGCCGGGCCTGATCCCGGTAATATTACTGTTGGTCGTGCTCCTGGTCGCCCTGGACCTGATGAGCGGCGCGGTTCAGAACTCCGAAACCCTGAGCAAGGCCTTCGTGCCCCTCATGTTCATCGTCATCCTCGGCCTGCTGGTGCTCGCCGCCATGGTGCTGATCAATCTGGTCAGACTGGTACAGGGCTACCGTCACAAGGTCGCTGGCTCGCGCCTTACCGGCCGTCTGGTCCTGCTCTTCGCGCTCATCTCCCTGCTGCCCGTGGGCGTCGTTTATTACTACTCCCTGGGCTTTCTATTACGCGGTATCGACTCCTGGTTCGACGTTGAGATCGACCAGGCCATGGTGGATGCCCTGACCCTCAATCAGGCCTCCCTGGACCTCAATCAGCGGGTTCTGATGCGCTACACGGAACAGCTCTTGGCGGGCATCGAGGACAGCTCCACCACGGCCCTGGCCTTGAGCCTGGGCCAGTTGCGGCAACAGGCGGGGGCCCTCGAGATCGCCGTCTTCGGGGCCAATGGCCAGGTGCGGGGCAACTCCAGCGAGGACCCGACCGAACTGGTGCCCAATCTGCCCGATCGCGAGTTGCTGAGGCGAGCCAGCGCCGGGGCCAACCAGGTCGAGCTGGAGATCGCGGCCAACCAGGAGATGGTGGTGCGCGTACTGGTGGCGGACCCGGTGGGGCGCAACCTGGTCATGCAGGCCATCTTCCCGACCTCCGAGCGCATCAGCGAACTGGCCGCCAATCTGGAAAAGGCCTACAACCGCTACAAGGAGCTGGCCTATCTGCGCCAGTCCCTGAAGCTGAGTTTCTCCCTCTCCCTCTCCCTGGTCCTCCTGTTCGGCCTCATGACCGCCCTGCTCGCCGCCTTCCATACCGCCTGGCGCCTGGTGGAACCGGTGGCGGCCATTGCCCGCGGTACCCGCGCCGTGGCGGCGGGCGACTATGAGCAGCGCTTGCCCTTGCCCAGTCACGAAGATGAACTCAGTTTCCTGGTCGCCTCCTTCAATTCCATGACCCGCCGGCTGGCCAGGGCACGGGACGCGGCGGCTCGCTCCCAGCAGGCCGTCGAGGCCGAGCGCGTCTATCTGGAGACGGTGCTGGGGCGCCTCTCCTCGGGGGTCGTCGTTCTCGATGGCGAACATCGCCTGCGTACCGCCAACCCAGCGGCCCATCAGATCCTGGGACTGACGGAACCGGACATGAGCGATGGCGGCCTGGACGCCCTCAATGTGAGCCATCCTGGCCTCATGGCCTGGGTGGATGCGGTGCGTACCCACTTGGAGGGGCACGCCGAATGGCGCCAGGAGGTCGTCCTCTTCGGCGCCGAGGGCCGTCAGGTGCTGATGTGCCGTGGCAGCCCCCTGATCCATCCCGATGGCCAGGAGAGTGGCCATGTGGTGGTCTTCGACGACATTACCCGTCTGATCACGGCCCAGCGCGACGCCGCCTGGGGCGAGGTGGCGCGACGCCTGGCCCACGAGATCAAAAATCCCCTGACCCCCATCCAGCTCTCGGCGGAGCGTCTGCGCCACAAACTCCTGACCAAGCTGCCCGAGGATGATGCCCGGGTGGTGGATCGCGCGACCCACACCATCGTTCAGCAGGTCGAGGCCATGAAAGCCATGGTCAATGACTTCTCCAACTATGCCCGCTCGCCCAAGCTGGAGCCCGAGCCTCTGCGCCTGGACCGGCTGGTCGCCGAGGTGATGGAACTCTACCGCGCCGTACCCGCCATCAGGATCGACCTCCAGGTCGGCGAGGCCCTTATTAAGGGGGATCCTCTGCGTCTGCGCCAGGTCATCCACAACCTGGTCAAGAATGCCCTGGAAGCGGTAGAGGAGAAGCCTAAGGCCCATATCCGCGTCGCCACCCGGCGCCTCGATGACCTGGATCGGCCCCTGTTGGAACTCTCGGTGGAGGACAATGGCGGCGGCATCGACGAGACCCTCATCGACCGCCTCTTCGAGCCCTATGTCACCACCAAGACCAAGGGCACCGGCCTGGGCCTGGCCATCGTCAAGAAGATTATCGAGGAACACGGGGGTATCATCTGGGCCGAGAACTCCAAGGATGGCGCCCGGGTGGCGGCGCGACTGCCTTTATGGCGCCATGAACATCACGAGGAAGTTCCCAAGGAAGCGCCGGCCGCCCTGGCCCCCCAGGCCCCGAGCGCCCACGCCCAGCCAGACCGAGAACAAGCATGAGTGCAGCCTACATCCTGGTGGTCGATGACGAGCCCGACATCCGCGGTCTGGTCCAGGAGATTCTGGAGGACGAGGGTTATGCGGTGGCCACCGCCGAGAACGGTGGCGCCGCCCGCCGCTCCCTGCGGGAGCGCCGACCCGACCTGATTCTCCTGGACATCTGGATGCCCGATCTGGATGGCATCAGTCTCCTCAAGGAGTGGTCCGAGGACGAGGGCCTGCCCTGCCCGGTGATCATGATGTCCGGTCATGGCACCGTGGAGACGGCGGTGGAGGCGACCCGGCTGGGGGCCTACGACTTCCTCGAAAAGCCGCTGTCCATGGCCAAACTGCTGCTGACCACGGAGCGCGCCCTGGAGGCCGACAAGCTGGTCCGCGAGAACATTGGCCTCAAACGCCGCACCATCATCGCCCATGAGCCCATCGGCCGCGGAACCGCCATGCAGCGCCTGCGGGAGCAGGTCAAGCGCATCGCCCAGCACGACACCTGGGTCCTGATCACGGGCGAGGCCGGCAGCGGCCGCGAGACCTTCGCCCGTTACCTCCACTCCCAGAGCGCCCGCCGGGATCGGCCCTTCGTCGACCTCGGCGTCTCGGGGATCGCCCGGGTCAACGCCGCCCGGGAACTCTTCGGCAGCGAACAGGATGGGCATGTCCACTAT
>JBATOB010000522.1:0-3918 GCA_049290655.1 Chromatiaceae bacterium
TAGGATGCTTGGGTGCTAGCTTGCCACGGGCCGCTAAGGTGCTAGACCGGATTTTTCCGATCAGCCAGGTCCCCCAGTGGCGCAGCGGATGTCCTGCCGGCACGTCGCCCCGTGTCCTTCGCCGCGGATGCCGGCGTCGGTCCCACTTATCAGGTTGTCGGCCTAGGCGCAACCCCACGGCTGCGACTGTCTTTAACTCGTGGATGCCTGGCAAGGGCTTCTTCTCGATCTGGATCATGGTTCCGGCAAAAATGGGCCCGATCGCAACGGTTGAAGATGGGGCCTGCATCTGCTGGGGGCCAGTCATCTGGCCACCTTGTGTTCCGGTATGTCCAAGTGGGTCATAAGGCCACCTATGGCTGGATTGTGGAAACGGCGCTGCTGGCCAAGCGGATCATTCAGCCGCCTGGTCCAGATGGGGTGAAAATTCCAGATCGACCAGGGTCCAGGTTTTGGTATCCAGGCTGCGCGCCGCCACCCTGACGCCAAGTTCGTGGTAGTGCGCATCCCGCGCGGCTTCGTAGAAGGTGTCGTCGTCCAGGGTCAATGACACCTCCGCCGGTTCGGCCTTGGCGTTGCGCAAGGTCAGGGTCAGCAGATCCAGATCCAGGCTGCGAATGCGACCCTCGAACACCTTGAGTCGGATGTCCTGGCCCTTAATTGATGGTGGTGAGCAGGGTGCGGATGCGTTTAGCCGTTTGCTGGGTCAGGCGATAAGGCTGGCGCGGATGCCCCAGCATTCTGCCGCTGACCTCAATATGGGTCACCGGCCCCGTCGCGGTGGTGGGTGGGGCCAGGCGGCGCAGCGACTCCATAATCGCGGCTGTCGCTTCGCCGAGGTCGCAATCCTCTTTCGCGGGGCTGGTGCTCCAATCCAGCCCCTTTTTCAGCAGGGCCCAGCCCCGGGCACGAATGTCCTCTCGGTCCGCGGCCTGATCCGGCTCTGGGGGGGGTGAGGCTGCCGCGCCTGGCGTTGCCGGTGGCGCCTGAAGGGAGACATCCAGGCTGCCCTGACCGATAGCCTGCACGTTGAGGGTGTGAAGATCGCGCAGCCACTCCGGTGGCCGGCCCTGCTGGTCGCCGCGTAAATTGCGCGCGAGCCACTCGTAGATCGGCTTGAGGGCGGTCTTGGCGATCTCCGCCGCCTGCGCCAAGGCGGGCGCCGGCACGGCACCCGGCCGAATCCGGTCGCCGCAGAGGCGGATGTGCAACAGAGGCTCGAGTTCCGGCAGGAGCATGGTGGCGGGCCCCGGCAGGGCGTCTGGCGGCAACTGGGCCGCTTCGATCTGATAGGCGCGCTTGGGCAGGGCATCGGCCTGGCCGACATCGACCAGCCACAGGGAGCCGCCGAGGAGCGCCGCGCGCACCGGCAGCACGCCCTCCCGCAGGCCGTCAAGGGTCTGGTGGGAACTGGTCGCGACGAGGAAGCGCGCCATGGCCTCCGGGTCGAGTTCCTCGACCAGGTAGGCCAGGAGCAGTAGCCCTGCTGGGGTCCGGGCCGTGAAGATGCAGGGGCCGTCGAAGTCGTAAAGGACTTCCAGGGGCTTGAGGTCCCCGATATGGGCCAGATCGACGGGCGGGAGGGTCTCCAAAGACGGCCAACTCATGACGACACCTCACGGGCAATGGCGAAGAGGGCGGAGCGCGCGGTGGGGTCCAGATCGGCGGCTGGCCACCAACTGGTGTGGGTTGGATGGATGGAGGTGGGTGGGGGTCGGTTTCATAGCGCCGTCCCTGGCCGCCAATTCGGCGCGGGCGATGTAGCGACGGCGCCAGCGCTGGAAGAGACGGATCTGATGCTCGGCTTCTTCAAGGCGCCGGAAAACGGACAGGGCGCGGCGGAGGCAGGGGTCGGCGTCTCGCAACCGGCCGGATTCCGCATGAGTTTGCAGGTCACTGGCTGCCGGTGGGTTGTGCCTTGCGCAGCGATAGACCAGGCCCGCCGCGGGCTGGGCGCGCGGTGGGGGACAGTCCTGGCTACTTGATGTGGGTGGGTCAGGCATCATGTTGCGTATAGTCCCGGTTGTAGACCAGACGAAACAAAGGAGCTAGCTCATCATAATGACTGAACTCTGCACAGCCCATCAACACGGCGATCATCACCCGGGTGACCATCAGCGGGGAGTCCAGCCTTCAGGCGACCATGATCCCGATTCACCGCTGACCCCCCAGGCCCGTGCCGCCCGCCAAGCTGAACTGGTGGCCGGCCTGCTGGCGATACTGCCGGGGACCTTGGTGCTACACGAGGCGGAGGACCTGCACCCTTACGAGTGCGATGGCCTCTCCGCCTACCGCCAATTGCCCCTGGCGGTGGCCCTGCCCGGCCAGGTCGAGGAGGTCCAGGCCATCCTGCGCCTCTGCCATCGGCTGGGGGTGCCAGTGGTGGCCCGGGGCGCGGGCACGGGCCTGTCCGGCGGTGCCTTGCCCCACGGGGACGGCCTGCTGCTGTCCCTGGCGCGGCTCAAGTCCATCCTCCACATCGATCCCCTGGCCCGCACCGCCCGGGTGCAGCCGGGGGTGCGCAACCTGGCCATCTCCGAGGCGGCGCGCCCCCTTGGCCTCTACTATGCCCCGGACCCCTCGTCCCAGATCGCCTGCACCATCGGCGGCAATGTGGCGGAAAACGCCGGCGGCGTGCATTGCCTGAAATACGGACTGACGGTCCATAACCTCCTCAAACTGGAGGTCATTACCCTGGAGGGGGAGCGCCTGACCCTGGGTGCCGCCGCCCTGGATGCCCCCGGCTATGACCTGCTCGCCCTCATGACCGGCTCCGAGGGCCTGTTGGGCGTGGTGGTCGAGATCACCGTCCGCCTCCTGCCCCTGCCGGAGCGGGCCCAGGTGCTGCTCGCCGCCTATGACGACATCGGCCAGGCCGGTGCGGCGGTGGGGGCCATAATCGCCGCTGGCATCATCCCCGCCGGCCTGGAGATGATGGACAACCCCGCTATCCGCGCTGCCGAGGCCTTCGTCCACGCCGGCTATCCGGTCGAGGCGGCGGCCATCTTGCTGTGCGAGTTGGACGGCGCCAACGAGGAGGTGTCCCAAGAGATCTTGCGGGTGCGCCAGATCCTCCTGGAGAGCGGCGCTGTCGAGGTACGCACCGCCCGGGACGAGGCCGAGCGGCTCCTCTTCTGGAAGGGGCGCAAGGCGGCCTTTCCCGCCGTCGGCCGCCTGTCGCCGGATTATTACTGCATGGACGGGACCATACCGCGCCGCCGCCTGTCCGAGGTGCTGGGGCGCATCGCCGACATGTCCGCCGCCTATGGCCTGCCGGTGGCCAATGTCTTCCATGCCGGGGATGGCAATCTCCATCCCCTCATCCTCTACGATGCCAATGTGCCCGGGGAGTTGGAGCGGACGGAGGAGCTGGGCGGCAAGATCCTGGAGCTGTGCGTCGAGGTGGGTGGCACCATCACGGGTGAGCATGGCGTCGGCAAGGAAAAGATCGACCAGATGTGCGTCCAGTTCCAGCCCCAGGAGCTGGCCCAGTTCCATGCCGTCAAGGCCGCCTTCGACCCCGCTGGCCTGCTGAACCCCGCCAAGGCCGTGCCTACCCTGCATCGCTGCGCCGAGTTCGGCGCCATGCACGTCCATGGCGGACATCTCAAATTCCCCGAGCTGCCCCGGTTCTGAGCAACCAGCGGTGCACAATCGAATGTTTTTCAACGGCTTGCTGCGGTGCTGTGCCCCGTGACCGCCGCCGGAAGTGTGTTAGGCGGCGGGACGGATACTCAAGTTCGGTCCCGGGGGACCTTGGTACAGGCGAGGGTGAGTGATGAGAGATAGCGCCAATGCAGGCCTTTGTATCCAGGGTGCCAGCAACCTGGGGGGAGCGAGCGATGAACCAGGACCTTACCCAGGATTTGGCGGGCCAGGTCGCGGCGGCCCATGACGCGGGCCGGCTGCTGCGTATCC
>JBATOB010000523.1:0-2492 GCA_049290655.1 Chromatiaceae bacterium
GCCCAGAGGAGGGCCAGTAGGATCAGGATGAAAGGACGGAGTCGGGTGGGAGGCAAGGCCGGGCCCTCGGGGGCATGTGGATTGGAAGGCGACCGGGGGCGGGTGACCCGAGGGCAAGGGGATCGAGCCCCTTCGCCCTCTGCGTTAGTCGCGGACTCAGACCTTCGGCATCATTTTCTGGCGTTTTTCCGCGCGGTTCTTGCGGATGCGGGCCGTGTCGGCAGCCATGTCCACCATGGTGTGGTTGAGGGTCTGGTCGAAGGTGCCCAGGGCGCCCCCTTCCTTGGCCATGGCGGCCTCGGCCTGGGCCTTGTCCGCAAAGGCGACCTTGCTGTTGGCGGTCATGGTCCCCTTGAGCTTACTGCCGATGAGGTAGGTGGCCTTATCCACCAGGACCAGCGGCTTGATCTCCGCCGGGGAGCCGAAGTCCGCCGCATGGATGGCCTTGGGGCCGCGATCCATGTTGAGCATGAGACTGATGGCCAAGCAGTGGATGGAGCAGGTGCCATCCACCAGGTCATCGTCGTACTGGACCAGATGACGGCTGAAGTGGAATTCGGTGCGATCCATGCCGCAATAGGGGCACTTGGGGTATTTTTTCAGCTCATCCACCAGGGGATTGGCGTCCGGGGCGGTCCGCGGAATGAACTGGAGGGGCGTGCCATCGCCCTCGCAACTCGCGCCCGCGGGCATCCAGCCCTTGCCGGGCATGAAGGCACCGATGGTGGCGGCATTGGCGGCCAGGACCGGGGTGCCGAGGCCAGCGAGGCCGAGGGCGCCGAACACCTTGAGGGCCTCGCGCCGGCCTTGGTTATGATGATGATCACACATGGGATTTTCTCCTGTCTGTGGTGGGTGGAGGCGCGCGGCCCTCAGCCATTGGCGAGTCCGCGCATGATATCGAAGAAGCTAAAGCCCTCGTAAAGGGTCCAGAGGCCGAGGACGGCCACCAGCCCCCCCGCGATCCGGGCGGAAAAGTCCCGCGCCCGCGCGCCGACGAAGGCCCCAAAGCCGGTGACTGCCGCCATCATGGGCAGGGTACCGAGGCCGAAGGCGAGCATGAGCAACCCGGCGCGACCCGGGTCGCCGGTGGCGGCGGCCGTGAGGGCGATGGAGAAGACCAGGCTGCAAGGGATCAGGCCATTGAGGGTCCCGAAGAGGAGGGGAGACCAGGGTCGAGGGGGCCGGGTCATGGGCTCCAGTCGCACCTCCAGGCCCCGGGTCGGCGCCAAGGCGGGGCGCCGGGGGCGGGCCAGGAGCATCCTCAGCCCCAGGACCAAGATCAGGAGGCCGGCCCCCATCATCAGGATGCCTTGTACCTTGCCGGTGAGACCGGTTTGCGCCAGGCTGCGTCCCGCCCAGGCGCCCGCCATGCCCAGGAGGGCGTAGGTGAAGAGGCGGCTGGCATGGTAAATGAGCTGGGGGGCCAGCCGGGGTTGGACTTGACGCTGGACGAAGAAACCCCCGGCCAGGCCGCCGCACATGCCCAGACAGTGCAGGGCGCCGAAGAGGCCGGTGGCGAAGGCCATCGCTAGCGTCAACTCCGGATTCACAGCATTTCCCGGACCAGCTTATCAAGGAGTTGCGGGGGGGCTCCGCCCAGGATGCGGGTATGGAGCCGGCCGGAGCGGTCGATGAGATAGGTGGTGGGCAGGCCGGTGACGCCGTATTGGCGAGCCAGGGCGCCGTCCTCGTCCAAGAGCACCGAGTAGGAAATGCCCAGCTTGGCGATGAAGCGGGCGGCGGTATCCCGGTCCTGGCGCACATTGACCGCCAGCACCCGCAGGCCCCGGTCCCGCAGTTCCTGGTAGATGGGCTCGATGTCGCGCATCTCGGGCGCGCAGAAGGGACACCAGTCCGCCCAGAAGCGCACCACAACCACATTGGACTGAAAGTCTTGGGGGAAATTCCAGATTTTCCCGTCCAGGTCCGGCAGGGCGAAGGCGGGTGCCGGTTGGTGAATTTCCAGCTTTGGAGCCTCCTTGCTGCAGGCGACTAACCAGAGGGTCGCCAAGAGGAACGAGATAAACAACAGGCGATTCATGCGGTTAAATTCCTCAGGCCGTGCCCGGCAGGATCAGATGCGACCTCAGCACCAACCAGATCGCGAAGCCATAAAAGAGACCAAACAATAGGAGGGCGATGCCCGCCAGGCGGGGGCCCTGGTGGGCGATGATGGCCTTCAGGCTCGGTGCCGAGCGCCAGACCTCCATCAAGCCCGCCCCCAGGGCCAGGGCGGTGGCGGCGAAGAGGGGGACGTAAAGCCCATAGCCGACAAAGTCATGGCCGGACTTGAGCAGACAGAAAGGGCAGTGGTGGTGGGGATGTTCATACACATAGAGGGCCACCCCGGAGACGATGGCGGCTAGGGCGATGATAAAGGTCAGCGCCGTCATCAGGGCGAAAAGCCCGCCGCCACGCCCCTGGCGCCAATAACGCAGGCCCGTCGCCAGCAGCGCGAGCCCGCTCACGGCGAGGGCGGCGAGGCTGAC
>JBATOB010000524.1:0-2829 GCA_049290655.1 Chromatiaceae bacterium
TGGCAAGCCCCCCCGACGGCCTCACGAGTATTCAGGATTACATCCGCTGGGGCGCCAGCCGCTTTAACAGGGCCGGCCTCTTCTTTGGTCACGGCACCGACAACGCCCTGGACGAGGCCCAGCATCTGGTGCTGTTCGCCCTGAGCCTGCCCCCGGACCTGCCCGCCAGTTTCCGCGACTGCCGCCTCGCGGACGACGAACGGGTGGCCATCGTCGATCTCTTCGAGCGGCGCATCCTGGAACGGGTTCCGGCGGCCTATCTCACCCACCAGGCCTGGTTCGCCGGGCTGGAATTCTACGTGGACGAGAACGTCCTGGTGCCGCGCTCGCCCCTGGCGGAATTGGTGGAGACCGGCTTTGGGCCCTGGGTGGATCCGGATACCATCGCCCGGGTGCTTGATCTGTGCACCGGCAGCGGTTGTATCGGCATTGCCGCCGCCGTTTATCTGCCGGACGCCGACGTTGACCTGGCCGATATCTCTCCCGCCGCCCTGGCGGTGGCCGCCCGCAATATCGCGGCTCAGGGTCTGGAAGATCGGGTGAGGGTGGTGGAGTCCGACCTCTTCGCGGGTTTGGGCGTGCAGAAATACGATGTCATTGTCACTAACCCGCCCTATGTCTCCGCCGAGGAACTGGCGGCCCTGCCCGCCGAATACCACCGCGAGCCCCGCCTGGGCCTGGCTAGCGGTACGAATGGCCTGGACCTGGTCCTCCGCATCCTTCGCGAGGCCCCGCGCTTCCTGAACGAGGACGGCGTCCTGATCGTCGAGGTAGGTAAGACGGCCCCGGCCCTGGAAGCCCTCTTCCCGGAAATAACCTTTATGTGGATCGAGTTTGAGCGTGGTGGCGAGGGCGTCTTCCTCCTCGATCGGCCGAGCCTGCTCGAATATCAGCCCCTGTTTGCACGCGAGATGACGGCGCCATGACCCTGAGACGAGCCAAGACCGCCGATGAGTACGTGGAGTGGGTGCGCCAGGCTGTGTTCGAGGTGGGCGACCTGCGCGAATGCCTGGAGTACGAACTGGAAGACCTCATCCGCTTCCCGGCCTTCCTCGACCCCTTGCAACAAGGCATCCTAGCCCTCCACCAGTCCATGCTCGAGGGTAACTATCTGTTCGGGCGGGAGGACTTACCCTTCATGGACCTGGCGACACGCTACGCCGACCAGATCCCCTTTCACCCCCTGCTCAAGCAGATCAACGAAACCCACCGCCGGGGTCTTGACCTGGATGGGGAGAACTAGCATGGCCGTTGACCAACGCATCGAATTCGATTTGGATCTGATCCGCCGCTACGACCAGAGCGGCCCACGCTACACCTCCTACCCCACCGCGGTGGAGTTCCATGAAGGCTTCGGCGAGACTCAATACCGCGCCGCCTGCGGACGGAGCAACCAGGCCAATCGACCCCTGTCGCTCTATTTCCACATCCCCTTCTGCGACACGGTCTGCTTTTACTGCGCCTGCAACAAGGTGGCGACCAAGGACCGCACCCTGGCCCAGCCCTACCTGAACCGGGTCTATCGCGAACTGGAGATGCAAAGCGCCCTCTTCGGCCCAGGCCGCCGGGCCGAGCAACTGCATTGGGGCGGCGGCACCCCAACCTTCATCAGTCAGGATCAGATGCGGGAGCTGATGGACCAGACCCGGCGCTGGTTCAATCTGGCGGACGACGAGGTGGGCGAGTATTCCATCGAGATCGATCCCCGCGAGGCTAATGCCCAGAGCGTCGCCCTGCTGCGCCAACTCGGCTTCAACCGCATGAGCCTGGGGGTCCAGGACTTTGACCCCTTGGTCCAGAAGGCCGTCAACCGCATCCAGACCGAGGCGGAGACCCTGGCGGTCCTGGAGGCGGCACGGACCCAGGGCTTCCGCTCCATCAGCATCGACCTCATCTATGGTCTGCCCCATCAGAGCGTGACGGGCTTCGAACGTACCCTGGACCGGGTCCTGGCCTTCGCCCCGGACCGGCTCTCGATCTTCAACTACGCCCATTTGCCCCAACGCTTCAAGCCGCAGCGGCGCATCGACCCCGAGCAGTTGCCCACGGCCCCGATCAAGCTGGACATCCTGCGCGCCACCGGCGACAAGTTGGCGGCGGCCGGCTATGTCTACATCGGCATGGACCACTTTGCCCGCCCGGACGACGAGCTGGCCCTGGCCCAGCGCGATGGCACCCTCTACCGTAATTTTCAGGGTTACTCGACCCACGCCGATTGCGACCTGATTGGCATCGGCGTCACCTCGATAGGCAAGATCGACAACACCTATGCCCAGAACCGGCGCGAGCTGGCCGAGTATTACGCTGATATCGACGCGGGGCGCCTGCCCGTCTTCCGGGGCATCGAACTGAGCCGGGACGACGAGATCCGCCGCGCCACCATCACCAAGCTGATTTGTCACTTTGCCCTGAATTACGCGGACATAGCGAACCGCTGGGGTATCGATTTCGGGGCCTACTTCGCCAAGGACCTGCCCCGGCTCCAACCCATGCAAGCTGACGGCCTGCTGGAGATGGACGATCAGGGCATCCGGGTCCTGCCCCGCGGCCGGCTGCTGATCCGCAACATCTGCATGGCCTTCGACGCCTACCGCAATGGCCCCGAGGCCATTGCCGGCTTCTCCAAGGTCATCTAGTACAGCGGCGCTCACATCCCGTGAGCTGATCCGCCTCGGTTTCAAGCGGGGAGAAAGACAGATGAAAATCCAGGATCACGATCTCCTGCGGCGGCAGGCTTACCTGGGTGGCGAATGGGTCGACGCGGACTCGGGGCTCACCCTGACGGTGACCGATCCCGCCAACGGCGAGGTCATCGCCGAGGTGCCCGCC
>JBATOB010000525.1:0-1952 GCA_049290655.1 Chromatiaceae bacterium
GCCGTAGATAGGTCGTAGGTAGGTCGTAGGTAGGTCGTAGGTAGGTCGTAGGTAGGTCGTAGGTAGGTCGGGCTTTAGCCCGACACCGAGTAGGTCGAGCTTCAGCCCGACGTCGAGATAGAGGTAGTCGGGCTAAAGCCCGACCCACGGTGATTAACCGCCAGGCTTGGACATGAGTCCGCCCTGGCTCGGCGCCTTGCCAGGCTAGAGGCCGACCTACCGCACCGCATTCGACAGGGTCCCTTGCCGGAAGTCATCTCGGATGTTCGATAAATCCCCCGGTGCCACCCTTGATTATCACCGCTCGATGCTGGTGGATACCACGCGCACGCGCGCATTCGAGCTTGCCATTCAGGCACGGGTCAAACCGGAGGACGATATCCACCGAATGGCCACCCAACGGCGTACCGGGATCATCGCCCGCGAGCCGACCCCGGTGCGATCCGGCGAGGTCGCGTGTGACGAGGTGTAGGTGGTGGCGGGCCACCAGGGTCACCCGAATGCCGTTCAAAAAAAGGACGCCCGGCGCGCTGCCGCCGACTGAAGGGGGTGCCGGGCCGTGGCACGCTGGCGAAGGAGAAGCCACCCCTCTTTGGCATGATCAAGCGCGGCGGACGAGTGGTCTTGCGGATGCCGGATAACGTCCAGCAGCGGACCCTTCGCCCCCTGATCCAGGCGATCATCGCCCCCGGCACCCAGGTCTATACCGACGAGTACGATAGCTATGCTCGATTGCCGGAGTGGGGCTATGGTCACCAGACGGTCTGCCATAGCCGGGGTGAAGACGCACGGGATGAGGATGGCGATGGCTTCCAGGAGGGGCATGTCAACACCCTGGAGGGCTTTTGGTCCCTGCTCCGCTCCTGGCTGCGCCCCCATCGCGGGATCGCGCAGGAGCGGTTGCCTCTTTATCTGGGCTTCTTCCCGTTCGCGGGCATAACGTCCGACGGCGCGGGCGCGGCCTCCTGCAACCCATGCCCTCCGCCCTGTTAGCAGGAACTGTCTGAAACCCCGTATGAGCCAAGTGATTTTCCCGGCATACTCATCTTTTAACTTTATTGGACCCCAGAGCCATGAAAAAGATTCGCCGTCTGCTTGTCGCCAACCGCGGTGAAATTGCCATCCGTGTCCTGCGCGCGGCCAGCGAGATGGGCATCCGTACCGTCGCCATTTTTTCCAACGAAGATCGCTTCGCCCTGCACCGATTCAAGGCCGACGAGGCCTACCGGGTGGGGGCCGGACAGAAACCCATCGCGGCTTACCTGGATATCGCAGACATCATCCGCATCGCCCGCGAGAACCAGGTCGATGCCATCCACCCCGGTTATGGCTTTCTCTCCGAGAATCCCGATTTCGCCGAGGCCTGCGCCGCCGCGGGCATCGCCTTCATCGGCCCCAGGCCCGAGGTCATGCGGCTTCTGGGTAACAAGGTCTCGGCGCGGGAGCTGGCGGCACGGGCGGGGGTGCCCGTGGTGCCGGCGACGGGCGCCCTGCCCCGGGACTTGGAGGGGGCCAAGACCCTCGCGGCGACCGTCGGCTACCCCCTGATGCTCAAGGCCAGTTGGGGCGGCGGCGGGCGCGGTATGCGCGTGATACCCACCGAGGCCGACCTGTGCCCGGCCATGGATGTCGCGCGGCGCGAGGCCCTGGCGGCCTTCGGCAACGACGAGGTCTATCTGGAAAAGCTGGTGCGGCGGGCGCGGCATGTGGAGGTCCAGATCCTGGGTGACACCCAAGGTCGGCTCGTCCATCTCTTCGAGCGCGATTGTTCGGTGCAGCGCCGCAACCAGAAGGTCGTGGAGCGTGCCCCGGCCCCCTATCTGACCGAGGCGCGCCGTGCCGAACTCTGCGAAGCGGCCCTGCGGCTGGCGCGGGCGGCACACTACAGCCACGCCGGCACCGTTGAATTCCTGGTGGACGCGAACACCGACAACTTCTACTTCATCGAGGTC
>JBATOB010000526.1:0-11522 GCA_049290655.1 Chromatiaceae bacterium
GTGCCGGAATGGACCGCAGCGCCGCGGGCGCGGCCCGGCGCGCTAGGATCTCGACCAGAGCGCGCAACAGCCGGTAAAGACCCCACGGGACCAGCACCACACCAATGGCGACGAGGAGCTGCTGCCACCAGGCCAACGGCTGGCCGATCACCGACAGGAAGCGCGGCACCTGCGGGACATCCCAATAGAGGTTGATCTCCCTCCCGAAGAGGATGGGCGCGGTGACCGCGAGGTAACGCCCGATCACCAGAAAGGTGCAGACCATGGCCAGGCTGGCGACGAGCCACTTGGGGACCGCCCCGAGCGCCCGGACCGCGACCAGCACCAGGAGCCACAAGGCCACGAACTCCGGCGCCAGGCGCAACGCGGGCCAGATAGCCGGCGTCCCCGACCAGTTCTCGAACCCGAGCGCCGCGTTCAGCAGGAGCAGCGCGGCGATTGGCGCCAGCCATTTCACGATGGACATGCGGATCCTCCCGGGGTCAGCCCTGCCCGCCAATGCCACCCGGCTTGACCAGGCCCCAGCCGATATAGCCCGTCCCAAACAGCACCGATTCGAGCGCGAACCCCTCGAGGTAGGGCTCCAGCAGGCTCCAGGGCCGGCCAAGCCCTTCAAAGGTGGTCATGTAGGGCCTGGCCTGCGCCAGCACCACGAGGTTTAGCGGTGCAAGCCACCAGGGGGCGAGCTTCATGCCGGCGACGGCGACCCGCGCCCCAGGGCGCGTGGCCGCGAAGATGCGCGCCAGCGCACTGGGCGAGCGCAGCACGTCGTGAGTGAAGTTGAAAAGCACCGCGTCCAGGGGTCCGGGAATCTCCGCGGTCTCCATGGCCGACTCGCGCAGGTCGACGTTACGCCAGCCCTCGCGCGCGCAGCGCTCCCTGGCGAGGGCCAGCATGTCGGGGCTGAGTTCCACACCGACGATCCGGCCGGTCGCACCCACGCCCTCTTGCAGCAGGGGAAAGCTGAGACCCGTGCCACAGGCCACGTCGAGCACAGCCTCGCCCGGTTGTAAGGCGAGCCTGGCCAGGGTGCGCCGCCGCAGCCCCAGGGTGCGTTGCGCCGAGGCGTCGTAGCCGGGGGCGTGAAGACGGTAACGCGCGATGGCGAGTTTGGGATCAGGCACGGACATCGATCGCGATCGGCGACTCGGCCTCGCTGCGTGGGTCGATCCGCCCGATGATGGCGGCGGCCGCATAACCGAGCGACCCGAGCTCGGCCACGCAGGCCGCCGCCCGGTGGGCGGGCACGCCGGCCAGCAGTCCACCCGCCGTCTGCGGGTCGAACAGCAGGGGGAAGCGCGGATGCCTCGCCATCTTCTCCAGATCCCGGACCGCGCGGCGCAGACGCAGGTTCTGCGGCTGCAACGAGGACAGGATGCCCGCCGCAACCGTCTCGATCGCGCCCTCGAGTAGGGGCACCGCCTCGATCCGCAGGGTCGCATCGACGCCCGATGCCCGGGTCATCTCCATCAGGTGTCCAAGCAGCCCGAAGCCGGTGACGTCCGTGCAGGCGGTGGCAGCGTGCCGGCGCAGACACTGGGCCGCTGCCAGGTTCGAGTGGACCATCGAGGTGATCGCGGCATCGATCCAACGCCCCTTGGCTTGCCGCCGCATGTCGGCGGCAAACAGGGTGCCGGTGCCGACCGGCTTGGTCAGGATCAGCGCATCGCCCGGGCGCAACCCCCCCTTGGTCATGACGCCGGCCAGGTTCTCGTCCACCAGGCCGTTGATGGCGAAACCCAGAGCCAGTTCCCGTCCCTCCCCGGTATGGCCGCCAACCAGCGCGCAGCCGGCTGCGTTGAGCACCGACACGGCACCCGACATCATCTGGAACAGGGTGTCCTCGACTTGCCTTTCCAGCCCCGGCGGCACGGTCGCAATAGCCGTCGCCGTCTGCGCCAACGCCCCCATGGCAAACACGTCGCCCAGCGCATGGTTGGCCGCTATCTGGCCGAAAACCCAGGGATCGTCGATAAAGGCACGGAAGAAATCGACCGTCTGGACGCTCGCCATGCCCGCCGGCACGCGCACCACGGCGGCATCGTCCGGTGCGTGCAAGCCGATCAGCACATCATCGCGCTCAACCGGATGCACCCGGGCCAGGGCGCGCGACAGCACCTTGGCCCCGACTTTCGCACCGCAACCGCCGCAGCGCATGGCGATGGCCGAGATAGCCTGCTCCTGCTCCTCGGCATCAAGCGTTAGCCGTTCGGCGGGCCGGGTGAGCGCCCTGGATGGCATGGCCAAGCTGGTAAACTTGCGCATGAAACGCCGGTCGATCCAGTCCTTCCAGCGCCACACCAAATCACCTCGCGCATGGAAACCGCCGCGTGAAGCGATGGCGTGCCGATCGCCGGTGCTGATCAGCGCCAGCCAGCGCTGCTGCGGGCGGTAGTGGATCAGGGAGCGGCCCAGCAGGGTTCGCCGCAAATTCTCGGCCAGGGGCCTGGCCATGCGAACCGCGAAGACGCCCGCCTTTTCCAGCGGGTGGTCAATCATGGCGGCGCAGTCACCCGCCGCGAAAATGACGGGATCCGTTTCGGTCCGCAGGGTATCCCGCACCCGGATA
The DNA here is from genome assembly GCA_049290655.1 of Chromatiaceae bacterium. GTDB lineage: Bacteria > Pseudomonadota > Gammaproteobacteria > Chromatiales > Chromatiaceae > M0108. The sequence goes on from JBATOB010000526.1 coordinate 2,570, forward strand.
AAGCCCTTTTCGTCCAGAGCCAGGCCGGTGTCACGCAGCCAGGCGGCCCCGCCAGCCTCTGTCACCCAGATGATTTCATCGGCCGCCAGCACCTCGCCCGCGTCGGTTTGCAAGCGCCCGGCCGATACCTGCGTGACCTTGGCACCGCGATGCACCACAACTCCCCGCGCCGCCAGTTCCCGATCGAAGGCGTCACGGACCCGCGCATTGTGGGTGCTCAGTATCCGGGGATCAGCCGAAAAGAGATGAAAGTGCAGTGCATCCGGATCACGGCCGAGCGCCACCAACTCGCGACGCAGGCGGTACTGCATCGCCAGGGTGAGTTCGACACCGCCGGCCCCCGCCCCCACTAGGGCAAGGGTCATCGCCTCCGGCTGCTGGCGAACGCGCTCGAGCAGGGCCAGCCAGCGTTCATTGAAGCGCCGGATCGGCTTGACCGGCAGGGCATGTTCGCCGGCCCCGGCCACCTGGGCCAATTGCGGCGTCGAACCGATATTGATCGACAGGGCATCGTAAGGGATCGGCGGGCGATGGCGGCACAGCACCCTGCGCGCCGTGCGATCGATGCCGGTCACCTCATCCTTGTAGTAGCGCGCGCCGGCAAACGCCGCCAGCCGGCGCAGGTCGATATGCACCTCGCCAAAAGAGTAATGGCCGGCGATGTAACCTGGCAGCATGCCCGAATAAGGGGTATCGGTATCCGTGCAGATCACCGTCAGGCGCACGCCCGTCAAGGGTTTCATGGCAAACATGTGGAGCACGCCGACGTGACTGTGCCCCCCGCCAATCAGGACAATATCCCTTACTACCGGCTCGGTGACTGCTTGCATCTAGGCATTTTCCAGAAGTTCATGAACCAGCCGCCGGAGCGCGGCGCGCTCGTTGGCTGGGTCGAAAAGCGGCGCCCGTTCGCGACACTGGGCCGCCAATGTCGGCATCGGCCCACCCGAACGGCAGCGCAGGATCAGTTCAACCAGCGCTGGCGCCTCGCCCCAGGGAAAGTAGCCCGCGTAATCCGCCCCCAGCATCCCGACATTGCCGGCAATCGCCGAGGCCAGCACGGGCGTACCGCTGGTCACCGCCTCCATGATGACATGAGCACCCCCCTCGATACGGCTGGTATGCACCAGCAGACTCGCCCGCTGGATACGCCGGCGGACGGCCTCATGGGCCAAGCCGCCCAGCCAGCGGTAGTTGGGCACGGCCAGCATGGTTGCCCTGGCCGCCGCGGCGAGCGCCGGATCAAGCCCCGCGCCGACATGATCAATCGCCACATCGGACCGATTCGCCAGCAAGCGCGCCGCGGCGAACAAGGTTTCCGGGGACTTTTCCTCGCGCAGATGACCGACCATCAGCAGGCGCAGGCGGCGGGATGACTTGGCAAGGATCTGGCGCGAGGTGGTCGACTGGAAAATGACGCGTGTTTTGGCGCGACATTCGACAGGCAGGGATGCCGGGGCGCATTCCTGAAGGACCACAAGCTGCCGCGCCATCGCCAGCGAACGTCGTGCCGAGGCATCGGTCTGGATGTCCCGGTAAAGATCGGTCCCGGTCAGCACGACGGCCAGGCCGCCCAAGGGCCGCGCCGAATGCCAGGCGGCGATGGCATCGGCGGACCGCCGCGCGTGCAGGGCGATCATCGCCCGGTCATCCGCCGCCGCTTCATCGGGCCAGTGATTGAGGATACGCGTTCGGAACTCCCCCACCAGATGCGTTTGCCAGCGGCGCGCGGTCTGCCAGTTGCCGTTGTTTGCATCGCGCAAGGCCGGGCTGACAATGACGACTTGCGGCATACTTCCCATTCTAGGCACCTACCGAAGCCCCACCATGAATACTACCGAAGCCATGGCGGCCCGCACCAGCGGCCGCGCCCTTCTCGCCGAAGCCCTGCGCGACAGTCATCGGCGCACCCTCACCCTGCTGGCCGTCTACGCCGACCGCCTGGGAGAGGACCTGGCGATCCCCTATTCGACCCAGCTCAATCCACCCCGCTGGGAAGTCGGGCATATCGCTTGGTTCCAGGACTACTGGATCAGCCGCAACCCGCGGCGCGCCCGGGGTGTTCAAGCCGACCCCGATCATCACCGGCCGGCCGGCCGCCTGAAAGAGGCCGATGCCTGGTACAACTCCAGCCATGTCGCCCACCCGAGCCGCTGGACGCTGCCACTGCCGGACCTGGGGACAACCCGCGCCTACCTTGAAGCGGTGCTGGACGACACCCTGGCCTTGCTGGCCAACACCACCGAAACCGACGACGACCTGTATTTCTACCGTCTTGTGCTGTTCCATGAGGACATGCACGGCGAAGCGGCCATCTACATGGCCCAGGCCCTGAGCATTCCGCTGCCGGAAACCCTCATTGCCCCGCCCGCCAGCCTGCCGCCGTTGAGTACCCTGAAGATTCCCGGGGACACCGGGAATCTGGGTTACCCGGATGGCGGCTTTGCGTTTGACAATGAATTGAGCGTCCACGGCGTCGAGCTGGCCGCCTTTGAAATCGACAGTTGCGTGGTCAGTTGGGAACGCTACCTCCCCTTCCTGGAAGCGACGGGCACGGCACCGCCCCGCTACCTGCGCAAGCAGGGTTCCGAATGGCAAGGGCTGTTTGCGGGCCACTGGCAAACCTTGCCCCGCGACACCCCGGCGACTCATTTGACCTGGTTCGAAGCCGAGGCCTGGTGCCGCTGGGCTGGCCGGCGACTGCCAACGGAAGCCGAGTGGGAATTTGCCGCGACCCGTCAGCCGGATTTTGCCTGGGGCGAGGTCTGGGAGTGGACGTCCAGTCCCTTTCTGCCCTATCCCGGCTTTGTGGCCCACCCCTACCGGGACTATTCCGCCCCCTGGTTCGGTGACCGTCGGGTATTGCGAGGCGCCAGCCGCGCCACCTCGCCGCGCATGGCGCATCCACGCTACCGCAACTTCTTCACGCCGGAACGCAACGATATTCACAGCGGGTTTCGGAGCTGCGCGACCTAGAGCCACGTTCAGGAAAATGCCCTGAAAACGGCGAACCAGCCGTTTTCATCCGTCCAGGACGCCACGCGACGGAAACCGGCCGCCTGGAGCAGGTCGGCGAAATCTTCCGAACGCCACTTGTAGGAATTTTCAGTATGAATGCGCTCACCGGCGACAAAGGCTCGCTCGCCGTCGGCCCAATGCACGACCGTGGCCTTTACCGCCTCCAGATGCATTTCGATCCGCGATTCCCGCGCATTGAAAAACGCGACATGACGCCAGTCATCGATCGCGAAATCGACTCCGACCAGGGCATTGAGATGGCGTAGCAGGTTGCGATTGAAGGCCGCGGTAACGCCTAGCGGGTCGTCATAGGCGCGCTCGAGAATGTCGGTCGGCTTGACCAGATCGACACCGATCAGCAAGGCGCCGCCGGCGCTGGCCAGGTGTACCTGTCGCAGAAAGGCCAGTGCCTCAGCCGGCGTGAAATTGCCGATACTCGACCCGGGATAAAACATCGTCCTCGGCCCCTTGCCAACCTCGGCCGGCAATGTCAGGGTCCGCGAGAAATCGAGGCCGATCCCCAGCATGTCCATCGTCGGGTGCTTGCGCTGCAGGCTCTCCAGCGAATCCCGCAGGTAACTGGCCGAAATATCGACGGCGACGTAGCGTTGCACCTGCAATGGAGCAAACAGGCTGGCCGCCTTCTCGCAATTTCCCGCCCCAAGGTCAACCAGCGTCGTGACCGGCACCAGTTCCGCGGCCATCTCGCCAATGAAGCGCGAGAAAATCCTCGCCTCGGTGCGGGTCGGATAGTACTCCGGCAATTCGGTAATGGCCGAAAACAGACGCGAACCCAGGGCATCGTAAAAATACTTGGGCGGGACTGTTGCGGGCAATGCCGAAAAACCGGCAAAAATCGCGGCCCGGGTGGCGGCGGGATCTTCCCCTGCGAACTGCAGCAGACGGGGCGTTTTCACTTGGCTAGGCCCGGAGCGGCCTTGGCGACTGCTGCGGAAAGACCGTGGGCGGCAGGATCGGAACAGCAGACAGGGTGCGAGCAATCATTGGGAAGTTTCCATGGAACAATCGGGTGGTGGATAGCCGGCCGGCACAGGGTTTTCCGCCGGCTGCCGCGCATAAGGTGCCGGCCAACCGAGCAGCTCGCTGGCTTCCAGGCACCGCTCCCGCAACTCGCGTGCATCCCGGCCCCCAAGATGCAGGATGCCGTAACGGTAGCTGCCCAGCCACTTGAAATCGCGGGCAATCTGCCCCGGTGACTTGGCAAAGCGGAACAGCAGCGCATCCGGAAAACGTTTGGCCAGGGCCGCCTGTTGGGCGGCGTCCGGCATCGCGGGGCGTTCCGCCGGATCAAAACAGCGATAGACAAAGCTGGCCGCGGCACCGGCCGAAGGCTCGGCCCAAGGCAGCCGGGCCGGGTCGCGACCGAAAGCCAGTTCCAGACCGAGACGATGCGGATCGACCCCGTTGACACGCAAATACAGATCGGAAAATTGCGCCGCCATGCGGGGATTGAATTCGATCACCGTCAATTTTTCCGTCACCGGATCATGGAAGAACTCCATGTTGAACAGACCATGCGTAAAACCCACGGCGGACAAAAAGCGTCGCGCCACGTCGAGCGCCTTATCCCGCCCCGGCTCGCTTAACCGACAGGGGTAATCGAAGCGCATGAAGGCCTGCGTCCCGGGATACATCACCGATTCAACAAACCCCAATGGCCGCAACTCTCCCGCGAAAACATAGCCATCCAGGTTGTACTGCAAGGCATTGATGGGCTGTTCCAGCAACATCCGGTGCGCACTCCCGGCTTCCGGCAAGCGCACCTTGACCACCCGTTCGAATGGCTCGACCAGATGGCGGATGATCCAGAGTTCCCAGAAACCAAAGCGGGTCAGCGCCATCAACTCCTCACGGTCATGCACCACACGGGCGAGCACCGAAAACGCTGCCTTGATCGGCTTGACGAAGTGGGGATACCCCAGATTGTCCGGCGGCGGATCGCCGTACCGCGATTCAAGGGGGGCAAACGGGGTATTGGCCTCCGGCGCCACCTGTTGAAGGACCCGCCGGGCGTGCAACTTGTGCTGACAGGCAAGTACCGCCGCAACCGGCGTACCCGGCCAGCCCATCCGCTCGGCCAGCAGGGCGGCAGCCAGAGCGCCAAACTGCTCGTGATTCGAGGTTACCGCGCACCATCCCTTGCGCACCGCGCGAGCAGCAAGGCGATCAACAAAGCGCTGCAAATCAAAGGTGACGAGATGTACATTGCTGGGAAAACTGAACAGGTCGAAACCGGCCGAATCCAACGGAAATTCCGACGACCAGCGGCCAAAGCCGACTTGATCCCAATCGTAGTTGAAGAGCACCAAGACGCGCGCGGTTCTCATTCAGCCCCCGGATACCCGGATGGGACGAGGCAGTCCATCCGCTTGAGCAACCACGGCAACATGGCCAGGCCGGCAAGGGAAAGCACCTCGGCCAGTGAGTCGCCATCGGCAACACCGTCGAGGCGTGCCAACCCGCTACCCGCATTGACATAGCCGAAGGTGCCGGCCAACATGCCGATCAAGCCGATCCGGATGAAGAACGAGACCTTCATCTTGACCCCGTTCTTCTGCAGCAGGTCGATGATGTCCGTTGCCGAGCTGGGATTAGGGCGGTCGATGGCCAGGTTCCCGAGCAGATGGGGATAGATCAGGTGGGCATCATGCCGTATGGAAAGATCCGGCTTCCGGTCAATGGCTTCGACGCCTATCTTCTGCATCAGGGTGCGCACCTTCATTCGACCGACTGGATGGCCTTCCATGCGCGGGAAATCGTGGAGCATTCGGCTGCCGGCAAAGGGGCCAGGGAATGTAGCATCGAAGGAAGGTGCCCCGCAAGGGCACGGCGCGAGCCGAGAAACAACAAAAGAGCAACATGAATCGTCGCAACGGGATTTCACGCGTTTCGGGACGGATGGCCTGGTCCTCGCTGCCCATTCCGCCGTTTGCCTCGGCCAGGATCCGCCCAGGACCCGTCAGCGCCCTCTGCCGCTGATTGCCAGGAAAATCGTCGCGGCCGTCAAGGCGCATCCGGTGTATGCCGGCTGGAACAAGCCGCCACGCTTCGAGCGCAACCTGATCGTCATCGCCCTGGTAGCTAGCCGCGCCGCGCAGGCCAAGTTTCTTGCTCCATCAATTTCAGCGCATAGACCTCCGGAAAATTACTGGCGATGGATTGAGCGCGGCGTCAGCCGCGCAGCGTGGTCAGCAGCTTGACCAGATCGACGATGGCAGTGAAGGGTTCCGGATCATCGTAGGCCGTGAACCTCTCCGCCAATCGTTCGGCCAGCGGAGTAGCGATCCCAAGATTCGTGCGGGTGATGGCGAACGCTCCGCCGGCGCCCTTCTCGTAGCCTGGGATGTACTGCTTCAGGCGTCGCATCACCTCGTCCCGGTGCAGTGGGGCTTGAATATCCTCGTAGTGCAGCAGCAGCCACAGCTCGAAGCTGGGCACCGAGGCGATAGCCTTGAAGCAAACGGGCTGTTTCGCGTCGTTCTTGAGCGTGCCATACAGCGACCAGGCCAGAGCGAGTGCATTGAAATACGTCTTATGATCGTCGCGGTCGAAGACGGCATAGACTCGCTCGAAGGCACGGGGCTGGATGTTCTTGCGGGGGTCGCCATTCTCGAACAGCGCCCGGGCGTACCTCACCACGCTGAGCGGGTCGGTGCCTAGTTCGCTGGGCTGTACTGCCACGTTCGCGGTGTGCAGGTGAAAGGCCGCGCGAATCTCCTTGAAGTAGTTCGGCTCCGTCTTGCTGCCTTCGGAGACGATGAGGATGCGGTCGTAGCCGGCGTAGCGGGCCTTCTTGCGCGCCAGCTCTCTTTTCTGGCGCTCCTTGGGTTGGTGGTCGCATCCCATCAGTGCTTCAGCCCCAGCGAGCCATTGAGGAAAGGCACGCCACCGTAGCGCCCCATCAGGTAGCCGCGCTCCAGTGCCTCGTTCTTGCGTGGGCTGAAGTCGCTCAGGGCGACCAAGGCCGAGGACTGGTCACGATCCTTTTCAACCAACCAGACCTGATCGCGGCGGTATAGGTCGGGGGCATCCAGCAAGGATGTGTCGTGGGTGGTGAAGATCAGTTGCGCCCCACCGGTGTTGACCTCCGGGCGGTGAAACAGCCGCACCAGTTCGCGCACCAGCAGGGTGTGCAAGCTGGTGTCGAGTTCGTCGATCACCATCGTGAGGCCCTTCTTGAGGATGTCGAGTGTTGGGCCGGCCAGAAACAGCAGGTTGCGGGTGCCGTCGGACTCATCAGCCAGGTCGAATACGGCCTGGCCCTGGTCGGTGACATGATGGAAGCGTAGTTGGTTCTCTTCCAGCTCCTCGTTGCGCACCTCGGTCTTGCCGCCAACCAGGTCGAAGCGCACGGTTTGTCCCGGCACCTTGCGGGTCACTACGTCGATGTCGGCGATGCTGATGTCCGCGGCGGCGAGGAAGTCGCAGATTTCCTTGCGGCCTTCGGCCTGCTTGAGCATCTGAATCGAGACCTGTGGGTTGAGCGGTGCCTGCTTGTTGAAGATGACCAGTTGGTTGACGAACCAGTCGAACACCGGCCGCAGGGTATCGCTGTTGAGCTGCACCGCCATCGACAGGAACAGGGCATTGGGGCGGGTGGCCCCCTCCCAGAGGTTCTTGGCACCCTTGAGGCCGGGGCCGAAGTCGTAGACATCCTTGCCGGTCTCGGGGTCGAAGTGGCGTTCGAACCAGCGCTGGGGCTTGAAGGCCTTGTAGACCAGCAGGTGCTCGCGCACGATGCGCTGGGGGGTCATAGCGAAGCCGTACTGATAGCGCACGCCGTCACGCAGGAAGGTGACCTCGAACTCGGAGGGCTGGCCGGCGGACTCGGCATCCAGCCGGAATGGCTGCACGGCGAAGGTCTGGCCAGGCTGAACCAGAGTAGCCGACTCGGCGACCACGCCGCGCATGTACTGCAACGCCTTAATGATGGTGGACTTGCCGCTGGCGTTGGCTCCGTAGATGGCCGCGCTGCGCAACAGGGCGGGCGCCACATTGAGGCCCGTGGCCAGGGTGTGGGTCTCCTGCATAGTCTTATCCGTAGACGCCACAAGGCTGAGTACCTGCTCGTCACGCAGGCTGCGGAAGTTCTTGACGCGGAACTCGACCAGCATCGCATCGCCCTCATTCGTGCTTGAATACGGATAAATATTGCATTACAGATGCAAAATCGCAAGATATTTTTGTCTATCACCCAAGATTTCGATAGTATGCCAGTCTGACATTGGTCTCTAACGATACGGAGTTCAGATATGGCCAGACCGACCGAGCATAAGACCGTCCAGGCGCGCATCCTTGACTACGCGCAGGGCGTTGGCTGGGTCTTTGTACCGCGGGCGGAGGCCGACGCGCGTTGTTCGATCCACTGCAAGCCGGCGGGGTCCAGTTACGACAGGCCTCGGCACCGACGCCAGAAGCGGTTGCCGCGATCGAACAGCAGGTGCGCCGTCGCGTGCTGCGCTGGTTCTCCCACCACGGCCTGCTCGATCCCGATGACGCCCGCGATAGGCTCGCCTGGGACAACAGCGGCTTCTCGCTCGACGCCTCGGTGCGCATCGTCGGCCACGACCGGCCCGGACTGGAACGGCTGTTGCGCTATGGCGCACGCCCGCCCTTCGCCCTTGAGCGGATCGAACAGGTCAACGAAGACCGGATCGTCTAGCGTCTGCCGAGGCCCCAACGCGACGGGCGCACCGCGCTGTCCCTCACCCCGCTGGAGTTCATCGACCACCTCGTCGCCCTGATCCCGCCGCCGCGGCTGCACCGCCACCGCTACCATGGCGTGCTCGCACCCCATGCCCCGCTGCGTCTGGCCGCCACCGCCTACGGGCGCGATGCGGACCTGACTCACCCACCGCCTGTGGCGGCTGCGCCGCCACCTTCACCACCCGCTGCCGCGGCACCCAGTAACCCC
>JBATOB010000527.1:0-3006 GCA_049290655.1 Chromatiaceae bacterium
GACAGGCGGGATCTCCGCCTGTCCGAGCCGACCCTAACCCAGCGGCGACGTGGGTGACACCCACTTCCTAGCCCCCGGTCACCTGCCCGCACCCCCGCATCAAGCTCAACATGACCCAGGAACTCCAGATCACCCGCCCCGACGATTGGCACCTGCATCTGCGCGATGGGGCCGAGATGGCCTCGGTACTACCGCACACGGCGCGCTGCTTCGCCCGCGCCGTCGTCATGCCCAATCTCAAACCGCCGGTAGTCACCACAACCCAGGCCATCGCCTACCGGGGGCGCATCCAGGCGGCCTTGCCCGCGGGCCTGAATTTCACGCCCCTGATGACCCTCTATCTGACGGACAGCACGGCGCCGGAGGAGATTCGGCGCGCCCAGGCCTCGGATGCCGTCATCGCGGCCAAGCTCTACCCCGCCGGGGCGACGACTAACGCCGAAAACGGCGTCACCCGGCTGGAACGCATCTACCCGGCCCTGGCGGCCATGGAACTAGGGGGCCTGCCCTTGCTGGTGCATGGCGAGGCGACCGGGGCCGAGATCGATGTCTTCGATCGCGAACGCTACTTTATCGAGGCCTCCCTGCTGCCCCTGCTGCGCGACTTTCCGGGGCTGCGCATCGTCTTCGAGCATATCACCACGGCGGAGGCCGCGGAGCTGGTCCGCGCGGGGCCGCCGACCCTGGCCGCCACCATCACCCCCCAGCACCTCCTGTATAACCGCAACGCCATCCTGGCAGGGGGCATCCACCCCCACTATTACTGTCTGCCCGTCCTCAAGCGCGAACACCACCGCCAGGCCTTGGTAGCGGTGGCCACCAGCGGCCATCCCCGCTTCTTTCTGGGCACGGACAGCGCCCCCCATGCGCTCGGGGCCAAGGAGAGCACCTGCGGCTGCGCGGGGATTTACAGCGCCCACGCCGCCATCGAGCTCTACGCGGAGGCCTTCGATCAGGCGGGGGCCCTGGATAAGTTGGAGGGCTTCGCCAGTTACCATGGCGCGGACTGGTACGGCCTGCCACGCAACCGGGGCAAGATCCGGCTCCGGCGTGAGGCCTGGCAAGTGCCGGACAGCTATCGCTTCGGAACGACCCAGGTCAGGCCCCTGCGCGGAGGGGAGACTCTCGGCTGGCGCCTGCTGGCGGAGTAGGCAAACACCTCGCTGTCACCTGTCAGCCTGTCGGGCTTCACCCTCGGCATCGCCGCTTCGGGCCAGAACGAAGGCTGTTGGCGCGTCCCGCACGACTCGAAACAGGCGTCCACCTGATTACCCGTCATCCCGATGGCGCCCAATACTGACGAATCCCCAGCCAGATCCCCGCCCCGACAGCCCCGGGGTCTCCACCAAACTCAGGTCTGAAACTTCTTCGGCAGCCGGGTTTTCCACTCGTTCATCAACACCAGGTCGCACTCCACCCGGGTCCCGTCCGGGTTGACGATCGAAAGCTCGCCAACGCGCTGGGTCTGGTCGATCTGGAACGTTTGGGTCATCAGGTCCAGCACCGCCCGCTTGTACTCGGTATCCGCGTTGCCCTCTAGGTGCTCCCCCTTGGTCTCCATGACCACCAGCCGGTTGCCCTCGCCGTAGTGGTTGACAGGCCGCACGGCAAGGATGAAGTCCGGATAGATGCGCTCGCGCCGCCAACCCTGAAGCACATACTGGTGCCGCGCGACGTTGCGATGCCACCAAACCAGGGACTTTTCCGCGTCCAGGTAGACGGCAACCTCGCGCTCCGGCTCGTTCAAATCCTGCTGGTAGATCGGCGCGAACAGGCTGCGTTGCAGGGGGCCGCCGCCGGCCCCGAGCATCTGGTCCGCCCCCTGGGGTGCGTAGGTCACCGAGTCCGCCGGCATGGACCAATTGTGCCGGTCCGTGCGCAGCCGGAACTGGATACGCCCCGCCGCGACCTCTTTCCGAAAATGGGCCTCGGCCATCCGGTCCCGCTCGCCGGCCAGCCACTTGCGCAACTCCTCGATCAGTAACCCGTGGAGTTTGCCCAGCGTCTCGTCCGCGAAGCCCCGGCGGTGCAGCCCAGCCACCAGCCCGCCGACGATCTCCCGCGCGATCCAGGCGTTCGGCACCATGTCCGCCACCATGCGCACGGCATAGGCCGGGTCGAAGGCCAGGTGTTTGCCGGTCTCGCCGGCCACCTCCGCCACGATCCGCTCCTTGCCCGCATCCACCAGGCGGATACGCCGCATCTGCCGCTCCGTGGCGGCGAAGTTGTCCGGAATCTTCGCGACCAAGGGCGCCGGGTCGAGCCCGTTCCAGTCGAGTGCAAACAGGATGTCCTGCTCATAGTCGAGTGTCCGCACCGCGCCGTCGGCGACGCGCAGCACCTCGGGTAAGTAGATATCGGTCTTGGCGAAGGCCGGGCGCCGCTCGATCCGGCGCGGACCCTGGCCGCCGCCGTCCGGGTCCGGGATGCGAATCTCCCGCACCAGGTCGGCCAGCCCGTCCTCCTCCAGGCCGCTCTTGATCGCCGCCACCACGGCCGCCGTGTCGGCGTGGTGGGTGACGACATAGCACTCGTCCAGGGCTGCGACGCCGGTCTTCCGCGCCTGAGGTTGGCGCAGGATGCGTCCAACCAGTTGGGTCAGGGCGGCTGCGTTATGGCTCGCCGACAGCGAACACAGCACATAGGCAAAGGGGCAGTCCCACCCCTCCTGTAGCGCCTGCTTGGTGATGATGACGCGCACCCGGTTGGTCGGGGCCAGCAGGTCAAGATTCTCAGGCGCGGCCAGGTCATTGGTAGCCGCGGTCTTGATGGCAATCTCGGGCTCGTCCAGTCCGGCCGTGACCAGCCACTCCTTCACATCCAGGGCATGGATGAAACCGCCGTCCCGCTGCTCGGCGCCGGTACGCTCCGCCTGCACCAGCAGGATGGGCCGAATGTAGCGCCCGGTCTCCCCCTGGAATCGCCGCGCCTCGGCATCCAGGGCGTTCAGCCGCTCCAAGGCAGCGCGCAGGGTTTCCCGCCAATCGCTGCCCCCGCGGGTGTCCA
>JBATOB010000528.1:0-6751 GCA_049290655.1 Chromatiaceae bacterium
GCCCGACCTCCTCCAGGGCCTCCATCATCAGGCGTCGCACGCAGCCAGCGTCCTCGCATTGCCGGGCGGTCTCTAGCAACTCACGCGCCTTGGCGCGGCTGAAGTTGCGCACCACCCACTTGACCCGGAGCAGGCTGCCGGCGCTCATGCTCAGGGAATGCACGCCCATGCCGATAAGGAGCGGCACGGCCAAGGGATTGCCGGCCATCTCGCCACAGATGCTGACCTCGCGACGATGGACGCGAGCGCCGGCCACCACCAGTTCCAGGGCCCTGAGGACGGCGGGGTGGAGTTCATCGAACAGCTTGGCAACGTGGGAGTTATTCCGATCCACCGCCAGGAGGTACTGAGTGAGATCGTTGGTGCCCACGGAGAGAAAATCGACCCGGCGCGCGAGGGCGTCGATCAGATAGACGGCCGCCGGCACCTCGATCATGACGCCCAGTGGCGGCATCTCGATCTCGTGGCCCTCCTCCCGCAACTCGTCGCGGGCTCGACGGATCAGGCGCTTGGCCTCGTCCACCTCGCCGACCGAGCTGATCATAGGCAACAACAGGTGCAGGTTGCCCAAACCCAGATTGGCACGCAGCATGGCGCGGACCTGGGTGAGGAAAATGTCTGGGTGATCCAGGGTAATGCGAATGCCACGCCAGCCGAGAAAGGGATTGGACTCCTCGATCGGAAAATAGGGCAAGGGCTTGTCGCCGCCGATGTCGAGGGTGCGGATGGTCACCGGGCGGGGATGGAAGGTCTCCAGCACCTGACGGTAATTGTTGTACTGCGACGTCTCCCCGGGGAAGCGGTCCCGCACCAGGAAGGGCAATTCGGTACGATACAGGCCAATGCCGTCCGCTTGCTCGATACCGATGGGGCGGTTTTCCGAAACCAGGCCACTGTTCAGAAAGAGGGGCACGGTATAGCCGTCGGGGGTCTCCGAGGGCAGAGGCCGTAAATTCTCCAATTCGTTGGTGAGGGCCAGGTCGTCATCGCGCAGACGTTGATATTCCGCCCGCACCACGGGACCGGGGGCGAGATAGACGCGACCCCGGTAGCCATCGACCACCACCTCCTTCCCCTCCAGGCGACCCACCGGCAACTCGGCCACGCCCATGGCCACGGGTACCCCCATGCCGCGGGCGAGGATGGCGATGTGGGAGGAACTGGAGCCCTTGATCGAGACGATACCGGCCAGGCATTCACGCGGCACGGCGGCGAGCTGCATGGCGCTGATCTCCTCGCCCACCAGTATGGTCTCCGGCCCATAGGCGACGTGCCTGGGTTCCACATTTTGCAGGTGCATCAGGATGCGCCGGCCCAAGTCGCGCACATCCGAGGCGCGCTCGCGCAGATAGGGGTCATCCATGGCCTGGAAGACGCGGGCATGCTCGGCGATGACCTCCCGCAGGGCACCGGGAGCCCAGTTACCGGCCCGGATCCGTGCCACCGTGCCATCCAGCAGGGTGTCGCTCTCCAACATCAGGCGCCAGGCATCGAAGATCGCGCGATCCTCCGGGCGCAGGGCTCGAGCGGAACGCTTGGCGAAATGCTGGATCTCACCCATCACGGCGGCGACAGCCTCGCGGAAGGCCGCCTCCTCCTGGGCGGGGTCCCGCGCCACCCGGTCGGGTACCGCATCCAGATCCGCCAGGGGATAGACGACGACCGCGGTACCGATGGCGATACCGGGCGAGGCCGCCAGGCCTTGGAGAAAACGGCTGGGCAGGTCCTCCGCCCCCTGCAGGCGGGCCAACTCGCCACTGGCTCGGGCATGGGTAATGGCCCCCGCCAATTGCGAGGCGATGGTGACCACCAGGGTGACTTCGTCATCCCCGAAGCGGCGCGCCTCGCGGTGGCGTAGGACCAGGACCCCCAGTACCCGACGGTTCTGGATGATGGGCACGCCAAGAAAGCCCCGGTAGCGTTTCTCGCCCGTCTCGTTGATGAACATATAACGGGGGTGGGTGGAGGCGTCGTCCAGGTTCACCAGCTCGGCGCGCTCGCTCACCAAGCCGATAAGGCCCCGGTTCAGGGGCAGTCGCACCTTGCCCACGGAGGAGCGATTGAGGCCGTCGGTGGCCTGTAGCACATGCTCGCGCTTGTCAAAGTCATTGAGATAGACGGAGCAGACATCGGCGCCAACGGTCTTCTTGACCCGGCGGACTATGATTGCCAGTGCCTTTTCGAGATCCGGGGCCTCGTTGACCTCTTGGACGATACGGAGAAGTTGCTCCAGCATAAAAACAGCATCCGGAAAAAAGGGTCCGTGGCGGGTAAATTAGTCAAGGGAGATGGCGTCGTGGGCTGCTCCGCTCCAAGCCTGGCTAATCCGTGGATAATTCACATCTCGATGCGTGAGGGCTATTGACGAAGGTATCCAGCTCGGTCAGAGCTCACGCCCAGCACCACTCAACAGTTACAACAACGGGTTCCGATCTATCTGGGAGAAGGGCCAATGCCGCTCGGGTACCCCTTCCGGATAGAGCAGGGGGCTCAGCTCATCCAGCGCCTGTTCGTAGACATGGCGCTTGAAATAGACCACCTCGCGCAGGGGCTGCCAGTAACGCACCCAGCGCCAGCCATCGAATTCGGGCTTACGGCAACGGTCGAGGCAGAAGGCATCCTCGCCGCAATCCACCCGCAACAGGAACCAGCGCTGTTTCTGCCCTATACAGATGGGGCCGCAGTGGTGTCGGATAAAGCGTTTGGGGAGGCGATAGCGCAACCAGCCCCGGGTGCTGCCGAGCAGGGTCACTTGATGGGGCTGCAACCCCACCTCCTCCTCCAACTCGCGAAACATGGCGTCCAGCGGGGATTCCTCGGTGCGGATGCCGCCCTGGGGAAACTGCCAGGCATTCTGACCAATGCGCCGGCCCCAGAATAGCTGGCGCTCGGCGTTGCACAGAATGATGCCCACGTTTGGGCGAAAACCTTCCGGATCGATCACGGTGGCTACCCTGGCTGAAGTTGCTCCAATTGTCCATGGAATCCGCAACCTGAGCAACCGCCAAGGGGGCGAGGCATTCCGGAACGCAAAATCACCGCCATCCCGATACTTGCCAGCGACCGCGCCGGGTGGCGCAGCCCCGCCCGCTCGGCCTGGGGCGACAGGCTGGGCTATTTCACCCCAGCCCGCGGGAGGGTCTCCCGGTTCAGTTCGACCGCCATCAGGGCGTCATAGTTGCCATCCGGGGCCAAGTGGTAGCCCCGGACCTCGCGGCGGGCCGCGTAAAACTGGTCCTCGTACCAGAGAGGAACATAGGGCAAGTCCGCCAGGATAAGGGCCTGGATCTGGCGGTAGAGCACCGCCTGCCGCCCCAGGTCTGGCTCGGCCCGGGCGGTCTCGATCAGGCGATCGACTTCCGGGTTGCGGTAACGGCCACGATTGGCCCCCTCCGGCGGCGCCGAGGCACTATGGAAGACGTAGCGGAAGATGTCCGGGGTGCGGATGCCGACCCAGGTCAGGCCATAGAGCTGAAAGCGACCGGCCTTGATGTCGCCAAAAAAGGTCCCCCAATCGTAGCTCTGGATGCGTGCCTCGATGCCCACCCGCGCCAACTGGGCCTGGATGATGGTGGCGAAGCGGATGCGGAAGGGGTCGCTGGAGGTCTTGTAGCTCAGGCGCAGGGGCCGTTCGGGACCATAGCCGACCTCCGCCAGCAAGGCGCGGGCACGCTCCGGGTCGAAGACCGGCGTGACGAGATCCGGGCTGGCGGCCCAGTGTTCCGGCGGAAACAGGCCTGTCGCCAGCCGGCCATCGCCCTGGAGGAGGTAGCGCAGGATCTCCTCGCGGTCGATGGCGTGCGCCAGGGCCTGACGCACCTGAGGTAGGCCCGTCACCGGGTCCTCCAGGTTAAAGCCGAGATAGGAGAAGTTGACCCCCGGCGCCCTTTCCACGCGGACCTCGCCCCGTCCGCGCAGATAGCCGATCAACTCCGGCGACAGGTCGTTCTGCAAGAGGTCGATCTCGCCGCGCAGCAGCTTCATGACCCGGACATTGGGGTCCTTGACCGCCAGCAGTTCCAGGATCTGCCCATCCCGTTGGCGCCTCAGGACCAGCCGGCCCGGCTGGGGCCAGGTCTCGAAGCGCAGGGGCCCGCTGCCCACCGGCGCCACCGCGAAGGGGTGCCCCGACTGGATCAGGGCCGCCGGCAGGATGCCCATGCCTAGATAGGCGGGAAAAAGGGGATCGGGCTCCCGCAGATGGAAATCCAGACGGTCCGGCCCCTCGGTGGTGATTGCTGTGATGATCGCCAGGGTGGCCCGGTGGGGCGAGGCGGTCGCGGGGTCCCGCACCGAGTCAAAGGTGGCCTTGACATCCGCGCTGGTCAAGCGGCTACCGTCGCTGAAGGCTCGCCCTTCCTCCCCCAGGGTAAAGCGGTAATGGGTGGGCGACAGCGCCTCCCAGCGCGCCAGTTCGGGCGCGGGCAGAGACTCGGCGTCAAAGGTCGTCAGGCGGCGATAGAGGAGACGGTTGACCCGCTCGGAGGTGGCATCGGTGGCCAGCCGCGGGTCCAGGTTACGCGGGGGGCCCGCCAGGCCCATGCGGATGGGGAGTTCGCCCGCCTCGCACCCGCAGCCAACCATCGCCAGGACCAGCAGGCAGGCCAGCCTGAGGCGGGCCGGCGGCGCATGGCCCTGGACCCCCGCGCGCCGCCGCCAGCACGACATCACCAATGCCGATAGGGATGCTTGGCCAGATTGACGTTGAAGTAACGGGCATCATCCGACACCTCCTGGCCGACCCAGTCGGGCATGACAAAGGCCTCGTCTTCCGCCGACAACTCGATCTCCGCCATCACCAGACCCGCGTTCTCGCCGGCGAAGACATCCAGCTCCCAGATATGTCCATCGTGGGGAATGCGATGCCGGACCTTATCGATGGGTGGCAGGGCCGCCAGATCGCGGAGCATCTCCTCCGCGTCCACCACTGGGATGGGGTATTCGTATTCACTGCGGGTCACGCCGCGCGACTCCCCCTTGATGGTCAGAAAGGCCTGATCGCCCTTGACCCTGACCCGCACCGTCACCTCCGGGCTGCTGGCGAGATAACCCTGCATGATGTGGGACTCGGAGGCCACCTGGCCGCGCCAGGCATCGCCTTCGACCAGAAACTTGCGCTCAATTTCAACGGGCATGATTCGGACAAACTCCAGATGATGGGGAAAGGAATAGATGAATTAGAGGGCCACCGCCAAGGCCGGCGGCCGGCCGGTGCCGGACGGCCCCGGCATCAGGGCCGCTCGAACACGGCCATGGACTCCAGATGGGCGGTGTGCGGAAACATATCCATGGCCCCCGCCTCCAGCAGCCGATAGCCCAAGCCATTGACCAGACGCTCGGCATCGCGGGCCAGGGTGGCGGGAAAACAGGACACATAGACCAGCCGCCGGACGCCCAGGGCTGGCAGAAAATCCAGGACTTGCAGGGCGCCGGCCCGGGGCGGGTCCAGCAGGGCCTTGTCGAAGCGGTCGCCCGCCCATGGCATGGCGACGTTGGCGCCATAAAGGTCGGCGACCTGAAAAGTCGCGTTCTCGATGCCGTTGGCCTGGGCATTGCACCGGGCGCGTTCGACCAGGCCAGCATCCCCCTCCACCCCGACGACTGCGCCCGCGCGCCGCGCCAGGGGCAGGGTAAAGTTGCCCAGGCCACAGAAGAGATCCAGCACCCGCTCGTCCGGCCCGGGATCGAGCAGGTCCACCGCCCGCCGCACCATGAGGCGGTTCAATTCCAGATTGACCTGGGTGAAGTCGGTGGGCTCGAAATGAATCTGGACCCCGAAGTCCGGCAGGCTGTAAAGGAGATCGACCGCCTGGCCCGGCAGGGGGCGGATGGTCTCAAGGCCGCCCTCCTGGAGATAGACCCGCACCTGGTGCGCGGCCGCGAAGGTCTCCAGACGGGCCAGGTCCGTCGTGGAGGGGGCCGCGAGCACCCGAAACACCAGGACACAGGGCCCCTCGCCCTTGGCGATCTCGATCTGAGGCACCTGCTCGCGGATGCTCAGCCCGTCCACCAGCTCGGCCAGGGCCTGAATCCGCTCACCCACATCCGGGTGCAGCACCTCGCAACGACTCAGGTCGGCGAGAAAGCCCGAGCCCCGCTCGCGAAAGCCCACCAGGGTTTTGCCCTTCTTGGCCACATAGCGCACCCCCACCCGCGCCTTGCGGCGATAGCCCCAATGCCCCGCCGCCAGGGGTGGCAGCCAGCGCTCCGGCGCGACCCCGCCGATGCGGCGCAGCACATCCGCCAGGATCTCCTGCTTCATGGCGATCTGGGCCTCGGGGGCCTGATGTTGCAGGCTGCAACCGCCGCAGACCCCAAAGTGGGGACAGAGGGGTGCCACGCGCTGGGGCGAGGCCTCCAGCACATCCACCACCCGACCCTCGTCGAAATGACGCTGCAGCCGGGTGTAGCGGAAGCGGACCCGCTCCCCCGCCAGGGCGCCATCGACAAAGACGGCCTTGCCCTCGACCCGGGCCAGCCCTCGGCCCTCGTGGGTCAGAGACTCGATCATGACCTCGACGGGTTCCGCCGGCAGGGGTTTGCGTTTCGATTTCGACAAGGTCGCTCCAAATCCCTATCCAGGGTGTGTCCGCCGGCGCCAAGCGCCAGGGCGCGCCGCCGCTCAATGATAATAGGCGGCGCGCCCGAGGAACCGCCGCCATGAACCGGGTCGCCGACGGACCTCAGCCTTCGTTCAGATAGCTCAGGCTGGCGACGGTGAAGGCCTGGGGCTGGATGCCCAACAGGGGGT
>JBATOB010000529.1:0-7700 GCA_049290655.1 Chromatiaceae bacterium
CCCCCCCGGCGGCCAACCGGCCCCGGTTCGGTGATGTCCCATAGTCACACAAATCTCCCAGAGGAGAGATGACTTCTATCCGGACACAGGGGGGCGTTGGCGACACCAATGGGTTTATTGATGTCCCGCAGGGCATATTCAGCGAGGATGCGGTCCTTCGTCTGGCACAGGATGAGGCCGATGGTGGGCGCATCCTCGGGGTGGCGGAGTTGGTCATCGACGACCGAGCAGTAGAAATTCATCTTGCCGGCATACTCGGGTTTGAAGTCGCCTTTCTTGAGATCGACCACGACGAAGCAGCGCAGGTGGAGGTGGTAGAAGAGCAGGTCGAGGTAGAAGTCGCGGTCGCTGACCTCCAGCCGATATTGACGGCCCACGAAGGCGAAGCCGCGTCCGAGTTCGATCAGAAAGGTCTGGATGTACGCCAGCAGGCCGGTTTCGAGCTCGCGCTCATGGAAGGGCTCTTCCAGCGTCAGAAAGTCGAAGAGATAGGGGTCCTTCAGCAGGCCATGGGCAAGGGCGGCGTGGACCTCCGGTAGGGTGGTGGAGAAGTTGGTGACGGCCGCACCCTGACGTTCGTGGGCGCGATTCTTGATCTGAACGGCGAGGCTGTCCCGGCTCCAGCCCTGCTCCAGCGCCTGCCGGGCATACCAGAGGCGGGTAGGCAGGTGTTTAAGTTTCTGTATAAGGATGACGTTGTGAGCCCAGCTCAATTGCACGACGGCCGCTTGCAACAGCGCGGCGGCAGCGCCTTGGTCGGTTGCGGGCAGGGTTGGTGATCCCGTTTGGGCAACGGCGGGTTGCCCAATTTCCGCCGATGACGAGGCTGTCGTCAATTGGGCAACGGCCCGCTGCCCAATTGCGGGGTGCTCGGGATAGGCGTGGTAAAACTGCACCATGAGTTTCAAGTTCCTGAGCGAAAATCCCTTTTCCTCGGGCAGCTCGTTTTTGAGAGCCACGGCCAGCCTGGGGAGCACCCCAGCGCCCCAGCCTTCCTGTTCCTGGCGGGCGGCGATCAGGCAGCCGATGTCCCAGTAGAGCCGGATCATCTCGGCATTGGCGGAGAGGGCGGCGCGGTGCTGGGCCTGGCGGACACGGGTCTTGATGTCCCCGAGCAGGTCGCGGTAGTCGGCGAGCTCCTGGGCCTTCATCGCGTTCAGGGCCTCCATGAGCTGCGCCCGCAATTGACCGCGTGTCTCGGCAATCTGGGCCAGCAGCCGTTCGTACTCCGGCAGCAGATGGTCCAGGTCGCCGGGGCCGGTGTCCGAATTGTGGGGGTTCTTGAGGTCGAGGTTGAAGTTCCCCGCCTTGATCTGGTCGATGGAGACGCGCCAGGCCAGCTCGTTCTCGACGCGGGCGGCGAAGCCGTCCTCTTCCGCACCCCACCAGGCCCGCTCGCCGGCGAACTCCTCGATCCGGATCGGCTTGCCCTTGTTGTAGCTCTTGGCGCCGGGTGGATAGGGGTGCTCGTAATACCAGACCGCCGTCGTCGGCCGGCCCTTGGTGAAGAAGAGGAGGTTGGTGCGGATGCCGGTGTAGGGATTGAAGAAGCCATTGGGCAGGCGGACGATGGTGTGCAGGTGGCAGTCGGTGAGCAGGGCCTCCTTGATGCGGGTCTTGACGCCCTCGCCGAAGAGGGTGCCGTCGGGGAGCACCAGACCGGCACGCCCGCCGGGCTTAAGGATCTTCATCAGCAGCACGAGGAAGAGATCGGCGGTCTCGCGGGTGCGGAACTCGGCGGGGAAGTTGGCCTCGATGCCGTCCTCCTCCATGCCCCCGCAGGGCGGATTGGTGACGATGACGTCCACCCGCTCCTTCGGCCGCCAGTCCCGCAAGGGACGGGCGAGGGTGTTGTCGTGGCGGACGTTGGAGGGCACCTCGATGCCGTGCAGGAGCAGGTTGGTCATGCAGAGCACATGGGGCAGGTGCTTCTTCTCGATGCCGGCGAAGCAGTCCTGGATGCCCCGCTCGTCGGCCGCGGTCTTGGCCTGCCTGCGCAGGTGCTCGATGGCACAGGTGAGAAAACCGCCGGTACCGCAGGCGGGGTCGAGGAGGGTCTCGCCGAGACGGGGATCGACCTGCTCGACGATGAACTGGGTGACGGCGCGCGGGGTGTAGAACTCGCCGGCGTTACCGGCGGATTGCAGGTCCTTCAGCAGCTTCTCGTAGATGTCGCCGAACAGGTGGCGGTCATCGGAGGCGTTGAAGTCGATGCCATTGATCTTGTTGATGACCTGCCGCATCAG
The DNA here is from genome assembly GCA_049290655.1 of Chromatiaceae bacterium. Taxonomy (GTDB): domain Bacteria; phylum Pseudomonadota; class Gammaproteobacteria; order Chromatiales; family Chromatiaceae; genus M0108. Next base: position 2,247 of record JBATOB010000529.1, read on the forward strand.
GGTGCCGTTCTTCATGTAGTTGTTGGCATCCTCGAAGCTCATGCGGATGAGCCCGGCGATCTTGTCGCCGCCGCCGGTCAGGGCCTTGAGCCGGGGCAGCAGGTGGTTGTTGACGAAGTCGAGCAGGGCGTCGCCGGTGATGCCCTCGTCGTCCGCCGCCCAACTGGACCAGCGCAGGGGCGCGGGGAGCGGCGAGCGGTAGTCGTCGCGCAACAGCTCCAGCTCCTTTTCCCGGTCGTCGAAGATCTTGAGGAAGAAGAGCCAGCCGAGTTGTTCGAGCCGCTGGGCGTCGCCGTAGGTCCCGGCGTCCTTGCGCATGATGTCCTGGATGGTCTTGACGAGGTTGGAGACATTCGGCATGGGCTAGGCGGCCTTCTGGTAAAGGGCGGTTTCGAGTTGGCGCACGGCGGCGAGATAGGCATTCTTGCCGCCGAAGAGTTTGACGATCTCCACCGGCGTGCCCAGGGTGGGCAGGGGGTCCACCTTGAGAATCTCCAGGGACTCGACGCCGCGGAGGCCGGCGGCGGCGTATTTCTGGAGCAGGGCATCGAGGACGGCGCGAGCCTGGTCGCCATAGGCGGCGAAGAGGTTGCGCTTGCGTACCTTGTCGGCCCGCTCCCGGCGCGTCAGGGGTGGCTGGTCGAAGGCGACATGGCAGACGAGATCGAAGGCGTCGTAGTCGCGGCCCACCTGTTCGGCCAGCTCGTCGAGGAAGACACCCTTGGCGGCCAGCTCCTCCAGGATGGCGAGTTTGCGGTCGGCGTCGTTCCAGGCGTCCAGGGAGGCGTAGGTCTTGCGCAGGGTCCTGCGTGAATAATCCCGGAGCGATTCGGTGATGAGCCGCCCGTCCGCATCCAGATACTGGACGCGCTCGGTGACGACGCGGACCGCGACGTCGTCCACGTAGTAGCGGGTGGCGCCCGGGCCAGGCAGGTCTTGCCCGTCCCCGAACGGATCGGCATCGCCCTCGCCGCCGATCTCACCCTCCCCTGCTTGCGGGTCATCGTCGGGCGGGACAGGCGACTGACCGGGACCTGGCTCGTAGATCTGAACGGGATCGCCGTCGAAGTCCGGGTCGGCGAAGAGCGCCGTGGCCCCCCGGAAATCCATGATGGTGAAATACAGCTTGTTGTAGTCCTCGTTGATGCGGGTGCCGCGCCCGATGATCTGCTTGAACTCGGTCATGGACTTGATCTGTTTGTCGAGCACGATCAGGTGGCAGGTTTGGGCATCGACGCCGGTGGACATGAGCTGGGAGGTCACGGCGATGACCGGAAAGGTCGATTCCGGATCGATGAAGTTGTCGAGCTGGGCCTTGCCCTCGTCGTTGTCCCCGGTGATACGCATCACGTACCGGCTATTGGCGGCGGCCAGGTCCTGATTGGCGTTGACCAGGGCCTGGCGCATGCGCTCCGCATGGTCGATGTTCTGGCAGAAGACGATGGTCTTGGCGAAGCGATCCGTCGCCTTGAGAAACTCGGTGATCTTGGCGGCGACCAGGACCGTGCGTTGTTCGAGTATCAGATTGCGGTCGTAGTCGCTGTCGTTGTATTCGCGGTCCTCGATGGCATGACCAAACTTGTCGGTCTGCCCCAAGGCCGGTCGCCAGCCGTCCAGATCCCGGTCAAGCCCGATCCGTACCACCTTATAGGGCGCCAGAAAGCCGTCCGCGATACCCTGCCGCAGGGAATAGCTGTAGAGGGGCTCACCGAAGTAGTCAATGTTGGAGACGTCCTTGGTTTCCTTGGGGGTGGCCGTCATCCCGATCTGGGTAGCCGCGGAGAAGTATTCGAGCACCTTGCGCCAGGCGGCATCGTCCGCCGCGCTGCCCCGGTGACACTCGTCCACGAAGACCAGATCGAAGAAGTCCGGGGAGAACTGCCGGTAGATGTTCTGCTCCTCCTCGGTGCCGGTCACCGCCTGATAGAGGCAGAGATAGATCTCGAACGCCTTGTCCACCCGGTGGTGGGTGATCTTGGTCAGGGCCTGGCCGAAGGGCTTGAAGTCGTTGGTCTTGGTCTGGTCGGCCAGGATGTTGCGATCCACCAGGAAGAGGATGCGTTTCTTGGCGCCGGATCGCCACAACCGCCAGATGATCTGAAAGGCGGTGTAGGTCTTGCCCGTCCCCATGGCCATGACCAGCAGGATGCGGCCCAGGCCCCGCGCGATCGCCTCTACCGTGCGATTGATGGCGATGAGCTGGTAATAGCGCGGCGTCTTACCCGAGCCATCGTCAAAGTAATCCTGGGTAGCGACGAGGGCTTGCGATCCCGTCAACCCCTTGGCCTGGCAGTAGCGCGTCCAGAGTTCTTCGGGGGAGGGAAATTGATCCAGCGGTATCTCGCGGGTCACGGCCCCGCTGGTCACCGTGCGGTCATGCTCCAGGAAGGCGTCGCCATTGGAGCTGTAGACGAAGGGGATATCCAGCATTTCGGCGCAGTCCAGCGCTTGCTGCATGCCGTCGCCGACGGCGTGATGGTTGTCCTTCGCCTCGATGAGGGCCAGGGGGATGTTGGGCTTGTAAACGAGGATGTAGTCGGCCCTTCTGGCGACGCCACGCCTCACCGATTTACCGCGAACCATGACCCGGCCCTTGGTGAAATAGACCTCCTCGCGCACCTGCGTCATGAGGTCCCACTTGTCCCCGTTCGCCCCGACCAGCGCGGGCGTGATGAACTTGGTCCGAATGTCCGCCTCGGTCAGTGCCTTCTTGTTCATGGGTCCATCTCCTGTCGAACCGCCGTGTTCACCAAGGGCCATGCCCTCTTCTTGTTACATCCCGACAGGGTAACCCCGAGCCATCAGGGGCGCTCCAAGCCTCGAACGAATCGCGACAAGTCTTCCCTGGTGGCCTTCCTTGGCGTCAGGGAAATCAGTCGGCACCCCCCGCCCGGAGGTTAGGGGGCCGGCTTCGATGGCAAGGTTTCGTCGAAAACGGCGGCGGGCGTGGCGGAAGCGGCGGCCGGAGGAGACTGCCGCGAGGACTGGATGGGGGCCGGGGCCGGCCTGGCCGGTTGCTTGGTGGGCTTGAAGGGGGCCTGGGCCTGCTCCACCGTATCGGTGGTGGCCTCCTTGGCGGCCTCCCATTTCTCCTGTGAATAGGACTGGGTCGCCTCCCAACCCTGGGTGGTAAAGTCCTTCGTCGCCTGCCAACCCCGCTGGGTATGCGCCTTGGTCGCCTCCCAAACGCTGCTGGACTGCTGCCTGGTGGCCTCCCAGCCCTGGGTAGCGGTTTCGGAAGTGGCCGAACCCACGGCGCCGGCGGCCTCCTGCACCTGGGCACCGGCCTTGGACCAGGTACTGGGGCTGGCACTTGATTTGGTGTCGGACCCGGACTGGGCCAGCAGGGGGGGAAAGGCCAGGGCTAGGCCCACACCCAGGAACGCGTGATGGAATCTCATGGACTTTACCTCCTGATCACAAGAAATTTCAGCCTTGGTTGGCCCACCTAGCGCCGCCAGCCGGCCAGCAGCTCCAGGCACTGGCGATTCATTTCCCAGGCCCGCTCCAGGCTGTCGGCCTCGGTGTAGGCACGCAGTTCGGGGGCGTTGCCGGAGGGGCGCAGGTGGGCGATCTCGCCGCTGGCGAAGGTGATGCGCACGCCATCGGTGTTATCGATGGCGACCACGGGCCCGAATCGCCCCCCGAACAGGGCCTCCGCCGCCTTGAGGTCCCCTTGGCTATCACCGCTGGTCAGGGCGCTCAGATGCTCCCGACTGAGTGCCGTCGGAAACTCCTTGAGGCGATCGCTGGCGGTGAAGCGAGGGGGCAGGCGCGCGGCCAGGGCGGAGAGGGGAATGCCCTGCTCCCGGGCCGCCAGTAAGAGGGCGATGGCTACCAGGAGGGCGTCCCGGGTGGGCAGGGCCGGCAAGCGACGGCCCGCCCTCGCCAGATCGGTGGCGGTGAGGAAACCGCCATTGGCCTCGTAACCCACGATGATGCTCAGACCCTCCGCCACCAGTGCCGCCATGCCGCTAATGACGTAGGGCGAGCCGATCCGGGTGCGCCGGATGGCCCGGAACCAGCCGCTCTTTTCCAGGGCCGTGTTGCAGCTTACGGGAGTCGCCACGCCATCGGCGCCCAGATAGCGGGCACAGAGAATACCCGTGACATCGCCGCGCAGCCATTCCCCTCGCTCGTCGGACACCAGGGGCCGGTCGCCATCGCCATCCGTGGAGACCAGGGCCTGGTACTGGCCACTAGCCGCCCATTGCCGGCCCAGGCTGACATCCTCGGGGCGAATGGCCTCCGTATCGACGGGGATGAAGACCTCCGAGCGGCCCAGCCGGTCCACCTGGGCCCCCAGCCCAGTGAGGACAGCGAAGAAGGCATCGCGGGCGACACTGGAGTGTTCGTAGAGGCCAATACTCAGGCCCTCCAGGCATCCCGCCGGAAAATAGTCCAGATAGCGGGCCACGTAGGCCAGGTAACCGGCGGCATCCTCCGGGGGCAGATTCCGGGCGGCGCCGGGGACCCAGGCACCGTCCGCCGCGAACAGCCCAACCGGCAGATCAATCCCCTGGGCACGGATGCCGGCCTCGTCCTCCTTCATGATCTCCCCGGTCGGCAGATTGAACTTGATGCCGTTACGATCGTCGGGGATGTGGCTGCCGGTGACCATGAGGCTCGGCATCCCCAGGGCCATGCCGAAGGCGGCAACGGCCGGGCTGGGGATGCGACCGAGGTAGCGCGATCGGTAACCCAGATCGCCCACCGCCTGGGCGCAGGCGGCCAGGATGCGGCCGGTGCTGGGCCGATAGTCCCCCGCCAGGGCCACCTCGCCGCCCGGTTGGAGCGCGCCGATGGTGGCGCCATACTGGAGGAAGCCGAGTGTATAGGCGTAACAGACTTGGTCGGTCATCGCCACCGCCAATCCCCGTGCCCCGCTGGTGCCGAACTGGACCCCGCTTTGCACCATCAGATCACCGATTTGCATCCTCTGTCCCCTGGCTGAGTTAGATCCTGGGACGCCCGCGCCTGACGCAAGGCCGCAAGCGCTTGGCACCCCCTGGGGCGAGATTCTAAAGGTTGGATAGGCTGACGTCAGGAGGGCGCTCAAAATTGTTGAGCGCATGGCAAACCGCCCAGCCGCGCACGGGGTTGGCGCCTGCCAACGGTAGGGTCCCTAGCGGCCATGACCATAACCTCAAACGGTTGGGATGGGCGATATTCCGGCAGGCAGGGCCCGGGGAGCCTGGAATCCACTCGGGAGGGGACGACAAGCCGGGCAACGGATACTAGAATGCAAGAGTCCCTGTGCCCATCCATGCTGGATCGGTCGGGCGCCTTGCATTACCAAGATCCCCAGGAGGAACTAACCCATGCACGACAAGACCCCCTATCTGCTTTTCGCCTCGGCCGCGGCCCTGGGCTTGGCCCTCAGCCAGACGGCCACGGCGCAGACCAGTACCGCCCCCGCCGCTCAAGCCCCGGTGGTGGTTGCCCCCCCGGCAC
>JBATOB010000530.1:0-1610 GCA_049290655.1 Chromatiaceae bacterium
AGCAGAATCAAGCGGTTTGCTCATACCCGATGGGGGGTACCCGGTGGCAGGCGCCAATCTTAAAATCGCAATTGCTATGATAACATGTTGTTTGATATAACTAAAACGGATTCCGTTCAGGCACTAGCTAGCTGAAGCCTTTTTTTATCAGCCTATTAGGTAAGATACGTCCTACGCTTTGGGGCACTACCCGGCTTTTTTTGCCCGCCGATGGATCAGCATGAGCGAGCGGGAAATCCCGCCCTCCAGCCCAGGGCAGGGCCGATCTTCGTCCTCGGAAGCGGGGTGGCCGCCCCCGGGCCAGGCCGAGGCCCCAAGCCTCATCACATATTGGCGATCACCGCGTCCCCAAAGGCCGAGCAACTGAGCTTGGTGGCACCCGTCATCAGGCGCTCCAGATCATAGGTCACGGTCTTGGCGAGGATGGCCCCCTCCACCCCCTGGATGATGAGATCCGCCGCCTCGGTCCAGCCCAGGTGGCGCAGCATCATCTCGGCGGAGAGGATAATGGAACTCGGGTTGACCTGGTCCTTGCCCGCATACTTGGGCGCGGTGCCATGGGTCGCCTCGAACATGGCCACGGAATCGGACAAATTAGCCCCCGGCGCCAGCCCGATGCCACCGACCTGCGCCGCCAGGGCATCGGAGATGTAGTCGCCGTTGAGATTGAGCGTGGCAATGACGTCGTATTCCTTGGGGCGCAGCAGGATCTGCTGCAGAAAGGCGTCGGCGATGACATCCTTGATGATGATCTCGCGGCCGGTGTTGGGGTTGGTCATGGCGCACCAGGGCCCCCCATCGATCTCCTCGGCGCCGAATTCCTCCCTGGCCAGTTCGTAGCCCCAGGTCTTGAAGGCGCCTTCGGTAAACTTCATGATGTTGCCTTTGTGCACCAGGGTCACGGAGGCGCGATCATTGTCGATGGCGTACTGGATGGCCTTGCGCACCAGGCGCTGGGTGCCCTCGGCGGAGACGGGCTTGACGCCAATGCCGGAGGTCTCGGGGAAGCGGATCTTGGTCACCCCCATCTCCTTTTGGAGGAACTCAATGACCTTGTGCGCCTCCGGGGACCCCGCCTGCCACTCGATACCGGCATAGATGTCCTCGGAATTTTCACGGAAAATCACCATATCCGTGTGTTCCGGCTCCTTGACCGGGCTGGGCGTGCCCGAGAAGTAGCGCACGGGCCGGAGACAGACGTACAGGTCGAGTTGTTGACGCAGGGCGACGTTGAGGGAGCGGATACCACCACCCACGGGCGTGGTCAGGGGGCCCTTGATGGAGACGACGTAGTCACGGATCGCGGCCATGGTCTCCGCCGGTAACCAGACATCATCGCCATAGATCCGGGTGGATTTCTCGCCGGCATAGATCTCCATCCACTGAATCTGGCGGCGGCCGTCGTAGGCCTTGGACACCGCGGCATCCACTACCTTCATCATGACGGGAGAGATATCGACGCCCGTGCCGTCGCCCTCGATGTAGGGGATGATGGGCTGGTTGGGGACCAGGAGGGCATAATTGTCACCAACCTGGATCTTTTCGCCACTGGCGGGCACCTGAATTTTGTCGTAGGCCATGTCGTCTGTCTCTTTGGGGTTGCAAAAATA
>JBATOB010000531.1:0-2163 GCA_049290655.1 Chromatiaceae bacterium
GTTCTCCAGGACCCGCGTCACCCCTACACCCGCGCCCTGCTGTCCGCCGTCCCCCGCATCGATCCCAGCCAGCGCCGCGAGGTCATCCGCCTCGAAGGCGATCCCCCATCCCCCGCCGACCCACCCCCGGGCTGCCATTTTCACCCCCGCTGTCCCGATGCCCTGCCCGACTGCGCCCAGGCCTATCCCCCGGCGATTCGCCTGAGCGAGACCCGCCGGGTGCATTGCCTTCGCGTGGGGGAGCCCAGCTCCTTGAGCAACCAGACGCCCATCAGTGCCATGGAGGAGCCAGGTCCCTCGGGTGATCCGATCCCGCCACCAGGTAGGAGCATCCCAGGGTAACCAAGGAGTTCCAATGTTCTCTTCTTCCCGAGGCCTAACGCTCAGCATCAGCGGTGGCGCGCGGCGCGGTCCGCCGCATGCTGTTGTTTGGCGCCTGCCCGCGATGTCTCATGCCCCCGCCCAGATCTGGGACAACACTTCCGCCTGTTCCAACACCGTCCGCGTGGCCTTCTCCTGCTTGTCCGGCGGATAGCCGTACCTGCGCAGGATGCGCTTCACGAGCACGCGCAGTTGCGCGCGGACGTTCTCGCGGATCGTCCAGTCGATGGTGACGTTCCCGCGGACCGTTGCGACCAGCTCTCGCGCGATCGCGCGGAGCCTGTCGTCGCCCAGCACCTTGACCGCGCTGTCGTTGGTCTCCAGGGCGTCGTAGAAGGCCAGTTCGTCCTCGGAGAGACCGAGCTGCTCCCCTCTAGCGCCCGCCGCGCGCATGTTCCTGGCGAGCTGAATGAGCTCCTCGATCACCTGGGCCGTCTCGATGGCGCGGTTCTGGTACTTACGCACGGCCTGTTCGAGCAGATCGGCGAAGGAGCGCGCCTGGACGACGTTGCGCTTGCCGCGTGCCCTGATCTCGCCCTTGAGGAGCTTCTGCAACAGCTCGACGGCAAGGTTGCGTTGCGGCATGCCGCGGATGTCGGCCAGGAACTCGTCCGACAGGATCGAGATGTCCGGCTTCTTGAGACCGGCGGCCGCGAAGATGTCCACCACCTCGTCCGAGACGACGGCCTTGGAGATGATCTGGCGGATGGCCAGGTCCAGATCTTCGTCCGTCTTGCGCTCGCCGGGCGTAGTCTTCGCGAGCACCGCGCGCACCGCCTGGAAGAAGCCCACGTCATCCCGGATACGCAGCGCCTCCTCGTGGGGCACCGCCAGCGCGAAGGCTTGCGACAGCTCGGTGACCGCGCGCAGCCAGCGCGCCTTGCCGTCCTCCTGCGCCAGGATGTGCTCCTGCGCCGCGGGTAAGAGCGACAGGCGATCCTGTGGCGTACCCGTGATCCAGCGGCTCCAGTCGAAGCCCCTCACCACGCCGGCAGGCGTGGTGTAAGAACCGAAGAGGCCCCGGCAGACCTCGTACTTCTCCAGCATCAGCGCCACGGCCTCGGCCTGGTCAAGCGCCGTCTCGCCGGTGCCGCCCGCTGCGGTGTAGGTCGCGAGCGCCTGCTTGAGTTCGTCGGCCAGCCCCAGGTAGTCCACCACCAGCCCGCCGGGCTTGTCCTTGAACACCCGGTTGACGCGCGCGATGGCCTGCATCAGCCCGTGGCCGCGCATCGGCTTGTCCAGGTACATGGTGTGCAGGCTGGGCGCGTCGAAGCCGGTGAGCCACATGTCGCGCACGATTACGATCTGGAACGGGTCCTTCGGGTCGCGGAAACGCTGCGCCAGCGCCTCGCGGCGCGGCTTGTTGCGGATGTGCGGCTGCCAGTCGAGCGGGTCCGACGCCGAGCCCGTCATCACCACCTTGAGGGTGCCCTGCTCATCCTCCTCGCCATGCCATTCAGGGCGCAGCGCGACCAGCGCGCGGTAGAGCTCGACGGCGATGCGGCGGCTCATCACCACCACCATCGCCTTGCCGTCCATCGAGGCAAGCCGGTTCCCGAAGTGCTCCACCAGGTCGCGGGCGATGAGCTGGATGCGGTTCTCCGTGCCGACCACCGCCTCGAGCTGCGCCCACTTGCTCTTGAGCTTCTCCTTGCGCTCGACCTCCTCGCCCTCGGTGGCCTCCTCGAACTCGGGGTCGATCTTCGGCCGCTCGGACTCCTTCAGCTCCAGCCTGGCCAGCCGGCTCTCGTAGTAGATCGGCACCGTCGCGCCATCGAAGAC